>CALLLR010000183.1 GCA_938008185.1 uncultured Saprospiraceae bacterium | reverse complement strand
ATTAAGGAAACTAAGTTGTCTCAACTTCACACCTTGGTACCTGGATACGTGGCCGAAAAATAAAACTTCCACCCTGAAAAAATTGACAAAGATAGTCAATCAGTGATTTAATAGGGAACGGGGGAGGTCGGACGCTTACTTAGAAATTGCAAAAACTCATAGTGGTTGGGGTGAAGCATATATACAACATTTAATAGGTGA
The DNA here is from genome assembly GCA_938008185.1 of uncultured Saprospiraceae bacterium. GTDB lineage: Bacteria > Bacteroidota > Bacteroidia > Chitinophagales > Saprospiraceae > JALZUU01. Next base: position 3,740 of record CALLLR010000183.1, on the reverse strand, counting down.
AATTCCAACAAGTCTTGAAAATTGTGATCGGATAAGATACTGTCCTGCAACATTAAAAAAACTTCAACAATGGGATTATGTGTGGAACGGAAATGGAAGTTTTCAAGAAGCACCAGTAGGATGTGTCAAACTTAAATGTGGAGCAGCACCAGATGTGAATTTTTGTGCAAATGAAGACGTTCCTGATTATTTTGAAAATTTTGAGGGAGAACTTCCTACTCCACCCGTTGTTCCAAATAACTGTTCTCCTAGACGGATGAAAGTTATCCAGTTATTAGAATGGGAGCAAGATCTCATAGACAATTTTGAGGAAGAATATACAGAAAGTACCTTAAAATATTTTGTTGATCAGGTGAGGAATCCCGTAAGCAATTATGGGTATCTAACTAACTGTGCTGAGGTCCTTTTTTGTCGAAATGAATTTATTTTTATATCCAGTGATATAGATGAAGTTACTTGTTTGGATGAGATAGACGATGCACCAATAATTACATGTGATTTGGCAGAAGAAGGTAATAACTGGTACAGTGTTAATTGTGTTGATCTTTCTTGTCTTTGTCTTGAAGAGGTTTATATTAATCTTGAATATCCAGGGAACGATTTTTTCAGCCTCCCCGAAGATCACCAAATAAAAATAATCGAAGGAACGACCATTAGACCATCCAGTTTTGTTAACCTTGGAAAGGGAATCGCAGATGGAAGAATTGTTGGAAAGGGATTATTCAAAGATGATGAGAATGGAATTTATAATGACTTCAGTCATCGATCAATAATCGCAAGTCGAATCTCCACTCGAAATATTATTGAATATATTATTGAATGGGATGATGATGAAATACTTTACATCGAAGAACATGCATCTAATAAGTATCAACTATGGCGAGAGGCAGAAGTCAGTTCCTGGGCGGAAATTTTAACGAGCGAAAAGATGGAAATCTCTCATCTATCAAAAAAGAATCACACTATCTATGTTGGTGGAACATTTGAAGGAACTTTAATTTTTGGAGATGAGAAACTAACAGGGGAGAAAAGATACGCCGGATTTTTATTAGAAATAAACCACGAAGGCCAACTTATAAATCAACAGATAGTAGAAAACATTAAGCCTACGAGTGAATTCTTAATCGAAGATGGTATACAAGGAATTTTATTATCAGGTCAACCCGAAAGCTCTGCGGTTAACGTTAACGGCCAGTTTCAAGAAGTGCAGGGAGGTATTTTTAATGTAAAAGTATCCTCAGAATCTGTTACCACTAATACAGAGATTCGAACGCAAGGAAATATTGAAACCAGGAAGGTAATTCAAGCCTTGGAAAATAATATGAAAACGTATCTCTTCAAGGGAGAAGGTAGCATCAGTGTAGGATCGCTTAATTATGGGACCATTGCACGGGATGTCATTGCACTAAAAGTGAATGAAAACGGTTCCAGTAAATGGGCTAAACGGTTTAGATCTATCAATGGTGGTGAAATAAAATCGCTTGATATTGTATCCGGTGATGATCAATCCGTTTACGTTGGCCTGACGTTTACAGAAGGTTTAAACTTTAATCGTCAGCAATTTTATAGTCAGGGTGGTGAGGATATTTTATTTTTCAAATTAGACGATAGAGGTAATCTGATGGACTTTAAACAGTATGGAACACCTGAAGATGAACGAGTGCTGGAGTTACTTTATGATACGGGGGTTTTGTACTTCGGAGGTGAATTCGCTGGAGAAAATAAAGAAAGAGAAATTGGTAAATTTAGATTTTTTAATTTTTCTAAATCGACCAACAATGCTTATGTCTCTTACCTACTCGACACCGATTTTGGAGAAAAGGCAGTAGAACGGTCGGAAGATACCGATTTGACCAATGATTTTGAGAAAGCCATGGTCGCCATGCCTAACCCTTTCAGTGATCAAGTAACGATTGCCGCAAATGATGAAGCCATCTCCCAATTGGCTATCTACAATACGCTGGGAGAGCAAGTGGCGATCCATACTTTAGTGACTGATAGAATTTGGAAAGTTGATTTTTCAGATATTCCTAAGGGACTTTATATCCTACGGGCGACCGACGTAAAAGGACGGATCGTAGCCGTAGAATCTATCGTACATCAGTAATATAAATAGTAACTACTAAAAAATAGGGCGTATCATTTGATTATGATACGCTCCATTTTTTGTGTACTCCATAAATTAAAAAATACTTCACCGCTCCACCTTCGCATGAAACTCCGCCCCAATTCTCCCCGCGTAGGTATCCAGCAACTCCAGAATTCGCTCCTGTTTTTTATCCTGAATAATTAATCCAATATGATATTTTTTATTCAGTCGCCAGACAATTTCTTGGTCTCCAAACGACGCATCATCCGGATGCTCAAAACGACTGAGTGAAACCACAATTCCCGCGTAATCTTTCCGGACTTTAGGCAATTTGTAAGGTTTTTCCAATGCCTTTGCCGTTTCGATCTTCGCCCATTCTTTCCAGAGGTTAATGCCCGAAGAAGCTTCCACCATCTCGGCCAGATGCGCCCCTCCGACCCGGGAAGCGGTCTCCAAAAAATAGAATTTCCCATCTGCCTCATTTTTAATAAACTCGGTATGCGATGCACTGTATTGCATACCGAATGCTTTCATTACGTCGGCGTTTAATTTTTGTAATTTCTTATCATCTGCTCCTCCAAACTTACAAATAAGAGAACGGAAAATTCCACCGCCGTGCGCCACTTCCATCGGCGTACTCAAATATCGGGAGACCCGGCAAAACTTCACTTTTCCATCTACCGTCAGTGCGTCGGCGTGGTAGACCGCACCGGGCTTAAATTGTTCGACCAGAAAATGGTGACGACGGTCGCCCAGTTTATGTACGGCTTCCCAGAGCTGATCGCCGGAATGTATTTTTTGAATCCCATCCGCCGACGCTTCCCCTCTTGGTTTCAGTACCCAGGGGGCTTCCACTTCTGCGATAAATTTATTGATGTCCTCATCGTGAAAAAGGGAGCTGAACGCCGGCACTGGAATACCCGCATCCCGTGCTTTTACCCGCATGGCAAGTTTGTCCCGAAAAAAGCGACTCGTTGTTTCCCCCATTCCCGGAATCCGAAAATGCTCCCGGACGTGGGCCGCTGCTTCGACGTCAAAATCATCTAATGCAACCACGCGATCAATTCGTTGCCCTTTCATAAAATGCGCCAGTCCATTGACCAGGTCGGTAATATTCCACCGATCCCGATCGTCCTGATCCATTAAAAAAACATCCGCCAAAATATCGCGCGGCCAGGCTTTGTGTTCGTCCTTTTTGGAAGTGATGAGATATACTTTGTTGCCGGCTGCGTGGCAGGCTTTTAAGAAGTCAACGCCTTTGAAACAGTTAGTGATACAGAGGAAGGTTAGCATGTATGTTGGTTGTTTAGTTAATTGGTTGTATTGGTTAATTGGTGGATCGGTTAATTGGTGGATCAGTTAATTAGTGGATCGGTTAATTGGTGGATCGGTTAATTAGTGGATCGGTTAATTGGTGGATCGGTTAATTAGTGGATCAGTTAATTAGTGGATTGGTTAAATAGTGGATCAGTTAATTAGTATTCTACGTTACAAGAACACCGATTAACTAATTAGGGACCGTTCAATAATCTGTGTTTTTTATTATATCAACATTGCGTAAAAAGAGACTAATAAACCAATTAACTGATTAACAATTCCTTATAAATAGCAATATTTTATTATGTAAATTAACCTAATTGCTTAGACACAC
>CALLLR010000182.1 GCA_938008185.1 uncultured Saprospiraceae bacterium | reverse complement strand
ATTGGTAGGCCTACACAATACAAAATCGACATCGGTATATTGATCACCGTCGGTCGACTCTCGCAATAGTAAAGATAGGCACTCTTAATTTATTTTTATAACTCTGTAATTCTTTGTCGGAATTATAGGGGGCCGGACCAGGTTGTTTCTTAGGAAGTCGCTACGAAATAACAGAAACGGAATTTGATTTTAAAGAATATAAAAAGAGGCTGACTCCTCCTCCAATGATAAAAGAATTCGCAACAGAATTTAGTTTTTTAAAAGCGATAAACGAAGATGCTTTTACAATTCATTGGTTTAAAAATGGAAATGTTTTACTTAAAATAAAAGAAGAACCGTTTCTATTTTTTCACTCAGAAGAGAAAAAAGGATTCAGTAAATCAATTAGCAAAAATGGGAATTATGGAAATGCTTGGAATGAAAATAAATACCAAGAAATTTTGAAATAAAAAAAGAAGACTGTGCCGAATAAATAGCGTGCCATACGCAGCGATGCGAAGCACTCGCTTCGATATGGCACGCTGTTGCACGTAAACCGTATCCCTTAGGTAAACACTTCCAAAAAATCCTATGTCCTACTCCAAATTTAATTTGGGATCAAACCCTTAATTTTCAAGATTAGTTATCGTAATAAAAAGTTATAGTAGACTATTTTGGGTTTATTATTCCAGGATTGCCAAAGTAAAAGCGATAAAAAATCGGTTAAGAAGGACTGATTTTTCACCTTTTTGGCAAGGCTCCGCCGAGACTGTTTTGTACAGTCCAAAAAATGTGGTTAAGTCTAATCTATAAATTCAGTACGGCACGAACAACGTCTGTTTCGTCCGGGGGTTCTCCGCGTGGAAAGTGGCAGATCTCCACGATTTTTTTACTACCACAGCAAGGACAATTTCCGTTTCTTTTGAGTCGGTTAAGTGCCGCCTGTCGGAGTTCTTCTTTACTACGTTTGTACGGGAAGATGTTCATATCTAATTGGATGTCAGGGAGATATGTCGATTTTCCACGTGAAGAGAGTAATCCAAAATGACGCATTCGAGCAAAGCCATGTGGTAGGATGTGCAAAGCGAATCTTCGAACAAATTCGGTTGGGTGAAGTTGCATCTCTTTTTTGGCAGCATTGTTTTTGTAGTCTTTGTAACTAAATGTTATCTGACTATTAGAAACGACTTTTAGTCGGTAGTTAGAGATGGCGATTTTGTGGGTATATCGTCCGAGATACTCAATGACATCTTGTGGTTTGGCGAAGGGTCTTTTGGCGTAGACGACCCATTTTTTACGATAGCACGTTTCCCGAACTTCATCGGTAAGCACAATGGTATTACTAGCATGGAGTTCCTTTAAGGCCGCCATAAACTTACCTTTAAAAACTTGTCGTAACGCTTTTTTAGGATATAAATACTTTCCTTGCGATCGAGTTGTTATCCACTTTCCGGACTTGGTCAGCCCACCACCTGGCACGATGCAATGCAGATGTGGATGCAAGCTCAAATTTTGCCCCCAAGTATGTAAAACGGCGGTCATGCCTGATTTTGCGCCTAGGAATTTAGGGTCGTCCGCAAAAGCTTTAAGGGTCTGCCATGCAGTACGAAAGAGTAGTCCATACAAGAGTCGTGGGTGTTGTAAACACAGCCGATTGAGTTCATGCGGCATTGTAAAAACGACATGAAAATAGGGGGCTTTTAGCAGTTTTTCTTCCTGTTTTAAGATCCATGTTTCGCGTTTGAGACTACCGCAAGTGGGGCAGTGACGATTGCCGCAGGAGTTGTAGCTGTATTTGTAGAACCCACAATCGGAACCGTGTGTTTGAAATAAGACTCAGAAGGATTTTTCCCAGCTTTGAGTTCGAGGAGGTACTCGTTAATAGACTGGTCGGAGAGGTCGAGCGGTAGTTTACGAAAGTGTAGGGCGATTTGAGCGATACTGCGACCGTAATTATACAAAGTACTGGGAGAAAGGCCAGATAAAAGTACTTTGTGCTCTAATTTTTGGAACATCTGTTCAAAACCCGTAACTTCCCGTCGAGCATGATCAATTAAAGTTTTTTTTCATGATAGAAAATTTGAGAAAACATAGGTATAAGAATCTTTTTAGTGATATGACTTCAGATCAAAAAGCGGAATTTGAAAAAGTATCTTTCAATTTGCTATCAGGATTGTTATTTGGGGTATTGCAAATATTTGAGGAGAATACAGAATACAAAATAGTCTTTGAAGCTGAAAATAAACAAATGAAAAATGAATAGAATTGCAGCTCATAACACCAGATATCAGATCATAACTCTTCGTTCCTCAGAGTGACGATCGATATCATCATTCGTCTATGGCATAAAGAAGAAAAATCACTAATAAAGTTGACTAATTAGTCAACTTTTGTTATTTTTGATAAAATTAAAGGAACACAAGGAATGCCAGTAATAAAGATTATTGATTCGATTAAAATTTATATGTATTTTTTTGATCATAATCCGCCACATTTTCATGCCATCTATGCAGAATACCAGGAACTAATAATTATTGATTCATTGGAAACATATTCAGGAAGTATACCAAAAAGGCAAAGAAAAAAAGTGATCGACTGGGCAAAAGAGAATAAAGACTATTTAAATCAAAAATGGGAAGAATATAATCCGCAATAGAATGAGAAGTATAAAAAAAGTAGTAAAAGTACATCAGATTAAGGGATATAAAGTGACCTGCCTTTTCAATAATGGAGAATCAAGAGTAATTGATTTCAGTAAATTATTTGAGAACTGGAAAATTAAAAAAGGCCATATTGCTTATCCGTTAGTAAAAGATATTAAGGAATTTAAAAAATTTAAAATCATTGATGGAAGCTTTGTTTGGGAAAACATCAAATTTGAATCGAAAGATGATCAAGGGAATATTATGATTCAGTACTTTGATTTAGACCCTATTGTATTATACGAAAGTAGCGAAACAGATTCAAGTAGAAATCTCTTAATTGGGCTTATGATTAAACAAGCAAGAAAAGAGTTAGGATTAACTCAAGAACAATTAGCTGAAAAGAGTGGGACATCAAAACATTATATTTCTAGAATTGAAAATGAAAAATCAGGAATAGAACTAATGACCCTAAAGAAAATTGTCGAGGGTTTAGGAAAACGGCTAGAAATCAAAATCGATTAATTAGTTTAGAAAAAATACGCCATAGAACAACGGATAAAACAAAAGACTTGCTATCGCTGCGTCCTTCGCTTATCCTAACCGCTAGCCAATTAGAAAAAAATATGAAACAAAAAATAAAATCAAATTTAGAAAATCTATTTAGTCAAAACTATGGTATCCCCCCACCAAACCCCGAGCTTCGCTTAAAAAAGCAGGAATCATCCCTCAAAAGCCTCCAATATTTTTGGATCAATTCGATGCGGGAGCCAGTCGATGGCTTGGGGTGTGACCTTGTTGCCTGCTACTTTTTTGAGTAACCAATGCAGGTAAGTGTACGCATTAATATTGTTTTTGATGCAGGTGTTGACCAGCGAATATAGCACGGCTAGGTTTTGTGCTGCCGAGTCTGATCCTGCAAACAGGTAATTTTTTCGCCCTAGTGCAATGGGACGAATCGTATTTTCTACCCAGTTATTGTCGATCTCTAATTGACCATCTTGGGCATAGGCACTTAGGTGCATATACCGGTCAACTTGTGCCACCCCTGCCGGAGTAATTGTGCCACTTAAAAAGAAGCTCATTTCATAACTTATGGCAAAGTTAAAAAATATTAAGCGTTTAATTTTTTCTTTCTTCGCATCGATGTTCCGGTGAGT
>CALLLR010000181.1 GCA_938008185.1 uncultured Saprospiraceae bacterium | reverse complement strand
CGATCAGGAATTTGACGGTAGAACTATCGTTGTGAAAAAAGCAGAACCACGTGCACCAAGAAACAATAACCGAGGTGGTTATGGTGGTGGCGGAAACCGCGGAGGCGGTGGAGGTTACGGCGGCGGCTACGGCGGCGGCGGCGGATACAACCGTCGGTAATCACCGAACCTAAATTAGACAATTCACCAGCCGATCCAATTCATCTTGGGTCGGCTGTTTTGTTTCCTGGTTTTCCCTCCTCGGCAGACTTCCCCAAATACTCCAATGGAAAAATAAATGGTTTCTTAAAAATTCAGCAGCCCAATTAAGAGCATATCCAAATTTCTGTTAACTGAAAATCAATATCTTTTAAGACTTACTTCCTAACAAAATACTTGTTTAGCTCGCTAAACGCGTTATTTTTTAATCGATGTTTAGAATTTCCCGTACCCTTGGGTTGGGGTAGTTCACTTTGTCAGAATCCTAATCTACTGACTTTCAGCCCAAGGCAAATTCCAGACTAGCTCTAACCAATCAAATCCAATATTCGGCTTTCCGCATTTTTTCTCGAAAATCTTTTTACATATTGAATCGCATTTTTGGATAACTTCTGGTAGCCATGCTTATCCATTGCCAGGCGAATGATTCGATTGGACAAGGCTTTTTCATTTCGCTGATCAATCAGATAACCGTTGAATCCGGAGATTACGATTTCTGCAGGACCTCCCACCGGTGGTGCTATCACAGGCAACCCATACTGCATGGCTTCGATCAGCGTCATCCCGAACGTCTCGATCCATTCTTCCGGATGGGATAGATTTAAAACCAAGCTTGCTTTTTTAAAAAATGGATGTACATTACTTTGTTTAGGATAAAGATATAAGTTTTTGGGCAATACCACTTTATTAAAAAACAAATCAATTTCTTCTGATGTGGCATTTAAAACTAAATCAAAACTTAAGGCAGGTAATTTCCTGGCAAGGTCCACAAACCTGTGAACCCCTTTGTAGCCTTTCAGTGAACACAACATCAATACCCGGAAAATTGAATGGTTGACAGGCTGTAATAAACTTTCTTTTGCGGTTTTAATAAATTCATCGGATAAGGAATTATAGATCACTTTGGACGAAACGATCGGAAGCTTTTCTGTTTCTGCTAAAAATCTTGATACATAAATAACTTCACTGGCGGTACTGGCAGCTATCCATTTTAAAAAATTTTTGAGTAAAAGTGGTTTCAGAGAAGTTTCGTGAATATGATAAATTACTTTCTTTCCCATGAGTTTGCCAGCGAGTGCGACCCCAAATGGCAGTAAAGTATTGACGTAAATAACGACCGGTTCTTTTCGGTAACGTAAAGTTTGAAAAAACATCTTTACCTGACAAATTAAAAAGAGAACCAGTCTCAGATACCGGCTATTGACAAACTTATAGTTGTTAGAAATGATCCTTGCTTTGAGATCAGATAAAAAACCAGGTGCTTCGGTAGAAGTTATAATTTCTACCGCAAAGCCATTGGCGCAAAATGATTTGATGATGGTGGATAGTACCAAAGGACTGCCACTGTAATCGTTGTAAAGGTGCGCACAGATAATTTTTTTCATGGTCTTGATAATTAAGCTTCGACGAGTGGTGTATAAGTCGTTTTTAGGGACTGATCAGGAAATAATAGGTCCTGATAAGCTTTGGTGATGATTTTTCCTTTTCTCTCCCAGGTTAAATTATTTTTAAAATAAATTCCTGCTCCTTGCGACAGTGCAAATCGCTTTTCATCGGAGTGAAAGAGTAGATCTAAATATCTTGAAAATTTCAGGATGCTTACTGCGGGCGTTGTGTACGGAACTTTAAATCCGCAAGAATCGTCCATCAATTCTCCCGGCCCCTCATTATCAAAACAAAGTATCGGCAAATTAAAAGACAGGGCTTCTGGAATCACCATGCCGGCTCCTTCGTGGGAAGGAAAGAGGAAGAGCGCAGCTGTCCGGAAATAACGGTGCAGTTCCGATTTGGGCATCCACTCAATAAACTGAACCACCTCCTGAAGCCCCAACGAATTTACTAATTCTACCAACGCTGGCTTTTGTGGCCCCTTGCCGACCAGGGTTAATTGTAATTTTTTTTGTACAGCAGATTCCTGCGTATGGTAAAAATGTCCAAAGGATTTAATTGTAATATCAAAGCCTTTTAACGGAACAAACCGTCCGACGGATAAAACATTAAATTCATTATTTTTTGAATTTAAATAACTATTAAAATGATCTTTGTGGTCTCTTGGAATACTGGCTGCGACGGCGGGCAGCCTGATTTCTTTATGTGGATCAAGCCCTAAACAACTGGCAACGCTACTATTGATGGTAATGATTTTTTTCGCCTTCCATTTGGTGATTTTTAGAAAAGGATCAACGTTCCAAAAAAAATTTTTTACGTTCCATTTAAATCGATCAAGCAGGTACTCCTTTTTTCCGGCACTACCCATCAAATATTTTTTTGGAGTCGCGGGATGATGTCCGATGGGGCCCCAAACGAGCGGTTTGCCAAGTAGCCAGAGAAAACTGGACGTCCAGTCATTATGGAAATTAAGATGATGGGCAATGTCAAATTGAATTTTCTTTTTAAGAATAAAAAATACCAGACCCATCTGCCAAAGATAAAAATAGAGTAGGGCGCCTCTCCCTCCTTTTTTCCAAAATCGCATCCAGTAGGGCAAATCAAAATATTCAAAGTTTAAATTATCCACCTGTGAGAGGGAATTTTCTTTTAAAAATTTTTCGATGGCTTCTTGATTGTTTTCTCTGGTGATGACCACCGTTTTTTGTTGTTTCGCAATCTCGGCGACCATATTCCAACCGGTACCATCCTCTGAACCTTTGTACGGATTGACGGCGTAGGCGGTGATCAATATTGTCGGTATATTATTTTTCATGCTAAAAGTTTGCGTTAGTTTAACGAGGTAATCCAATTGATGTCCTGATGACGAGTGGCTGTGGGTTTGAGAATCCGGGCCGGTACACCGCCGATGACTGAATTAGGTGGAATGCTTTTATTGACGACCGCCCCGGCAGCAATTACGCAATTATCGCCAACCTTTACATTGTCCAGAATGGTAACCTTTGCTCCAATCCAGCAGTTTTTTCCAATGCTAATTCCTTTACGAGTGACCCCTTGCGACCGGATGAGTTGATCGTTTTTATTGTAATTATGATTTTCCGGATGGCAACTAAAATATTGACCGATAATGCAATCATCGCCAATCTCCAGGCCACCACCGCCCCCCAGATAGCTGAATTCTCCGATGCCCACATTATTCCCAATTCGAATAAATTCTCCTATTTGGTTAAATGATGTAGCCGCGATAATTCTTGAAAATGCACCGATTTTTATATTATTTCCGAAGACCACCGGCTGACGACTCAGTGCACTGACTTGTACCTGATCTTCGAGTTGGACCCACTTACCGAAAACAATATTCGGCAGATTAAAAAATTGAACGCCTTTTCCAAGAAAGATTTTTCTAACCCATCTCCCACGGATAAGTAATTTTAACATTCTGGATTTTTGAATCAACTTTTGAAACGTTAGCTCAAAGATTAAGGAGTTCGAAACCGCCGGATCTAATTGAAAATCCGGATTTTTCTTTTTTACGATATTTACGATTAAAGTCTTAAACATATTACATGGCTTGAGCTAACTTTGCAGAAATAAAATGGAGTGTTTTTTCTTTTTCAATATTCTCGATGGAGAAATATTGTTGTTCGTATGCTTCCTCAAACTCAGCAAACAAGGACTGATATCCGACGGTAAGTGTTTTAATAGCTTGTGGTTCTAATTCTTGTTTTCTTTTTAAAATGATTTCTGCCGGAGCATAAAGAAAGAAATTAAATTTTGGTTTTTGTACAAAGCGGTATAGCCATTTTGGGAAGGCTTTATTCAATTTTAGATTGGTCCGTTTACCATCAATAATAAAATCGAAATAATACCGATCGTATAAAACAATATAATTTCTTAATTGGTATTTAATGAAAATATAACTTCGGCCAAACAGATAATCTGCGTAATAATAGCTAAACCGAAGAAGGGAATTTAGCCGACTGGTATTATTTCCCATTCTTGGTAATCGTGTAGCAGATCGATTTTCTGCTTCTTTTTTACCGTAAACAAAACTACTAAGGATGGGAAGCAAGGAAGGTCGATGGCGAATAACAACGGTTTTTTTTCTAAATTTTTTAGTTAGTATTTGACGGGTTTCTTTCAGGATGGTACTTTTTCCGGCACCGTCAACCCCACTAAAGGAAATTAAAAAACCTCTTTGGTCACTTAAATTTTTTATACTATCCATCCCGTACTGGATTTTGGCAGACAGCCTTAGCAAAAAGCGATTCGCTTTGCGTTGCTCGAGGTATTGGATAAGCTGCTTCCGTAAGTCCGGTTGAAAGGCAGCTAAGGAAGATAAATCAGGAATGCTGGTTCCGTATTTTTGATTAAAGTGGATGAGCATGGTTTTTAAGGATTTTTCGGATAGTTCCTCAAAGTAGGGAAAATATTTTTCGGGAATACCAGAAAAATTTAAATGATTGAACAAGACAAGATGTTCCAGAAGGCAAAAATAAGTATAGGTTTTGATACCGTTCCTGATTATTTGTTGGGTCTTTAAATAATCGTTGGCAAGATAGATTAAATCCTTTCTGATCAATTTATATAAGGAATCTATTTGTAGAAAACTGCCATCTTTAAAAAAAATAAAAAGCTGATTCATAAAACTTTGGCGGTGGCTGGAAACTTTTTCTACGCAGGATTGATTTTGGGCAAAATCGGCCAGGAAGTCGTCCTGCTCATTTTTCCACCAAATATCCAAATCTGATGATTCATCAATTGCACAAATATGCTTTTCGATGGATTTTAACAGGATATAGTCTTTGTCCTGAAGTTCAGTAAACAATGATTGGATAAATAATTTTCTTTGATTGGTCATGGTACTTATGGTTTGATGAATACAAAACGAAAGTAGTGCCTTATTTGGTGGGACTGTAATTATCTGATTACCAGTTAATTAGATGTGGACACTGGAAGGGGCGTGTCTAATTTTGGGATAGGATTCTCATTATTAGAAGAATTATAAATATTTTCCAGGGCTTCCAGCCACGTTGAAACCAGCCAGTGTACCTGTGTGTGAAGTTTCGGTTGCACCAAATATTTAGGCAGATAATAACAAACAATATAAAGCAAATAAAGCCGATAATAGGTTTGTTTATCAAGACGATAAGTTGCTAAAATTTGTTTAGCCTCTTTTTGCTGAAATTGTTTTTGCAGTTTTTTTTGTATGTCGGTAAAATTCTCCCTGTTTATTAAAATTCCTTTTTGGAAATAATAATGGAAAAAATCGAACAACAAGGGATAGTCCGGTTGACTCATTTCCCAATCATAAATGTGTAATCGACCTTGTCCAACGTACATATTCCAAGGCGTGAAGTCGCCGTGCCCCATTCCCAAAGCAGATATATTGGTCGGATCAATACGGTTGAATAATGAAATTGTGTAATTTTTTAGGGACGTAATTTTCTCTTCTGATAAACCATTTTTAATTAATAAAGGATTACCAAAAAATGCTATTCCTGCTTCTATGGTTTTCCAAAACGGAGTATTGATCAGTGGTTTGCATTGGTAGGTATTCCGGTATAATTCGGACAGAGATTGCCAGTGAACGGTGGACCACCGCTGATCTTCGCTTTTCCGTTCAGGAGAAATATTGCTGACCATAATTTGGTGATTATGATTTTTTACTTCGGGAAGTACGGTCGAATGATACACAAAAGATTCCAGGTGTAAAAGCTGACAGAATTCGTTTTTTACCAATTTAATCGCCGCATCGGTTAGCGGGATTTTTAAAAATTGAGTCGTTTTGCCACCACTTGATAGCGCAATAATGGCTTTTCGGTTTTCCCCAATGGTACCAGTAAAGACGGCAAAGTCATCAAACGGAACTTCTGGGAAACTGGTTTTAAAACCATCATGCTGATGATAATAAACCATGAAATGACCATCGGTAAGGATCGACAAACGGCCAATTTTATTTAATAATTTACTGGTCGTCACAAATAATCTGGCTTTCCACCCAGAACCATTATACAATGCTAAAAAGCATGCTTTTTTATTGGCTTTTGGGAAAAACCAACGAATGGAACCATCCGGATTATTAAGGTACGAATAGGTTTGATAACCAGCGGTTGTAGTATTTGAAAAATCAAGTAGACCCAAAAATAAAGATTGATTTTTTAAATCCAAAAGGCTGATATCCGAAAAATTGACGAGCGAAAAAAGTATTTTATTGGTGGCCGTAAATTGCTTTAACCCTATTTTATTTTTGATCACCAAAACTTTACTCGCATTGGATAAATCAATATCCAACGTTCGGTTTGCGAGGTAGATAACAACCAGCTTTGAGGTTGGAAAAATAACTTTATTGATCAGAATAATATCCGAAATGGATACCTGGTGGTTAGGCATGAGTAATAGATTTTAAAGATGAAGAACTACTTTGGACAATAAACATCAGGATGACGAGGTGATAAAAATAAATACCATAATTGGCCTCCCCGAAAATTCCGAATTCTGTCGCCGAATTGATCAACAGTGGAATTAGCATGGCAATGGCCGTTAGTTTTAGTTTTAAATCTTTACTTTTTCCGATCGCAAAAAATGTTAAGAGCATTTGAATCAAACAAATAAAAGCTCCTACCAGCCCTAAATTTATGAGTACCTGTACAAATGTATTGTGGGTCATAGAAGCAGCGTAGGCATGAATACTGTCAAACTTGTTGGTAAAAGGTGAATCGCTAATACTCATAAATCCATAGCCTAGAATTGGTCTTTCCGGGAATCCGTACGTAATCAAATCAGACCAGAATGGCAACCGTCCCGTCATACTCATCACCTCCCCGACGTCTCCATCCTTAATGATAATCGTCTGGACCAAAATGGGCAAAACCAAAACGGCAATTCCAACGGATCCTAGTTTTAACCATGCACTTTTGGACAGCAAAATAAACATTCCCGTTACCAATAAAAATGCACCGAGCGAGGACCTTGATTGGGTCAATAATAAGACAGTGATACAAATTATCCAGAATAAAATATTCCAAAATAAACTGGCGCCTTCTTTCATCCTGATATAGGTCATCGAGGCTCCGATTACCGCCAGCATTCCCAATTCGTTGGGATTGATAATAAAACCACCCAACCTGGAAACGGCTCCCCCGTGCGTATCCCGATAAAAAGTAGATGGATCAAAGTACAATCCAATGAGGAAGCAAACCGAAATGATGGAAATACTGATGGCTAAAATTCTGGCAAAAGAGGCCCGGCCGTGCGTAAGAAATGCTCCGAGTACCAGCAAGTGATAAAAAGCGATAACAAAAAAAATGCTTTCAATGAGCATCATCAATTGCAAAACAGTAAACATCACATCCGTCGACCAAATAATGGAAGCGATTCCTAAAAGTGCATACCCTAAATAAAATAATCCGCTTAAATGGTTTTCGTAAGCAAAAGAAAACTTTTTAACCCTTTTGATCATTACCAAAAGTACGAGGATACTAAACCCGGTCAGGAAAAATCGCATGCCCACTTTTACAACTCTCGTAAGTCCGATGGAACTGGGGAAAATGGTAAAATAACTGGTAATTCGCAAGGCCATGATGATGGTCAGCCCAATCAGCAGCCAGGTATATTTTTTAGGTTTTACGGATGGAGTCATGCTGCGTAAATTTGTACTAACTGGGCAGCAATCAGCTGCCAGTTGAAATGCTGAGTCACCATCTTTCTTCCGTTATCTCCCATTTGCTTCAATTTACCCTGATGGAAATAATCAGCTGCCAGCCTCATCTGCAGGCCAATGGCCTCCGGTGTATTTTCGTTGAGTAAAAAACCACTTCGATATTTTTTGATATATTCATTCATGTTGGTTGCTTCACTCGTAATCGTTGGAATTTTTAAGGCTGCTGCCTCAAGGACTGCCGTAGGAAATCCCTCCATTCTGGAAGTATGCAAAAAAACGTCCATTTTATGGAGTAGGTCATACTTTTCTTTACCAAATTTTTTACCATGAAAAATGACATGATTCCTAATCCCCAGATTGGTGGTCAATTGAATCAATTTTTCTTTGTCTGAACCGTCTCCAATCAATTCCAAACTACCCGTTCCTCCATTTTTCAGATATTTCTGAAAACCTAAAAACATTAAATCCAGGCCTTTGTGAAATTGGGCCAGGCGACCACAAAATCCAAAAACAGGATTTAGTGCTGCCGACTTTCTTTCTGGATAATCCGGTATTTCATTGAGATCCTGACCGTTTGCAATCAGGCATTTACGCGCTTTATTGGTCAGAGTGTCAAGGAACGTGTACTCATTGATGCCTAATAATTGCACTTGCTTGGCATTTTTAATAACCTTGGATTCGAACAAGTTAAAATACGCTTTTTTTGCGGTACTGTTTTTTGTCATTGCCATTTCTGTTAGTGAACCGTGGGGGGTGTAAACATAAGATATGTTTTTTTTGTTGAGCATTTTTGCGATATGATAAAACTCGGAAATAAAGGCTCCGTGCAGATGAACAATGGCCTCTTGACTCAAACTACGGACGGCACCTTTTAATTTAACGTCCAGCGCCAGTTTATTTTTTATCTGATTAAATAATTGGGTCTTAAAATTTCTGGGAGGATAATTTTTGGTTAACGAATTGGCAATTCCCCACAAGGTGACTTCGTGGCCTAAATTGGTCTGAGCAGTGGCCAATTGATAGGCAACTTTATTGACACCATTCATTCTTTCCGGATTGGCTTTGCCAAGTACGATATGGATAATTTTCATGAAATCTATTTTATTTCTTGTAATGTAATCTTACTGGATCGCAGTGAGAAAAAATAATAGGTTCCTACGTTGATAATTTGCGTGAAAATCAATCCAAACAGCAGACCGTAGATTCCCATATGATTTAATAAAATATAAGCGAAGCCAAGACTAAATAAAGCGCCCAGACAGTACGCAAAAAAAATAGGACTGGTATTTTCAATCGTGCGTAGATAAAATCGAAAAGGGTGTCCTAAAAAAACAAACCAATAGAGTAGGGCATAAGCCACTGCAACATAACTATAGTCCGCCGCTGCCGAACCATAAATCAGGGATAACAGAGGACTGGCAAAGAAGGCAATGACTACTAATAAAACCCCAAACCCCAAACCCAGTTTTTTGGTAATTTTACCTAAATATCGGATCAGACCATTTCCACCTTCCGCCTGAAATTGTCGAGCTGCTTCGATGGGAATAATGCTTTCCATGACCAAAAACAAGATATGGCATAAGCCCATCAGATTTTGAACCATTCGGATTGCGCCCACGGCTGAGGTACCTAAAATACTTGCGCCAACAATAATAAAATAGTTTCCTGAAAGCCATTGTAAAATTGAAGTACCCAACAACCATTTGGAAAAGTGAAAATGTCTGATTAATATTTTTTTATAATTTTTTAATGAAAATTCCTGTTTGTATTTACCAACTAAAACGCTAAGAATATTTGCACTTAAAATAATTTGCAACGTAGTGATTGTCGTTAATTTTCCTAAAATAAGAAATATGAAAACCCCCGCTAACTGTCCTCCGTATAATATAGAATCCAGCATAAAAACCCTGGTAATATGATCTTTAATTAAGTAAAGTTTTCGGTAAAAGTCGTGGATGGTTTGACAAAATATAACCATACTAATTAATGGAATATAAATGGGGAATTCGCTATCGGAAAATATTTGTACACCACCGTAGATACACAATCCAAGGATCAAAAAAAATCCACTGGTGAGGTATTGAATACTGTGTGTGCCCGCTAGATAATCCACTTGGTCATCGCCTCCTAATTTCGGAGCGATGGATAAAATGGGTTTGATAATAAACGCCTGATGGAGTCCCATCGCAAATAATACGCCCATCCACAATAAGGTGAAAATACCGTATGCTGATAATCCGATGGACCGAACCAGGAGAATCCCAATCAAAAAATTACTGCCACTTACCATTGCCTGATCCAGAAACACCATACCTCTGGAAAAATTAGGAGCGTTGGTTATTTTATTTAAGAACCTCATTTTTTTGATAAAATTTTAGCATTTAAATTAGAACTTGGTTAATAAAACAGTAGACGAAACCACCCTCTTTAAAAAATGGAAAGTACCGTTTCCCAAATTCGTTGTTTGACAGATATGGTATTGAAAAATTCTTGGTGTCGATTGGTTTTTGCACCATTAAAAACACCGTAGATATTGGGTGTTTTATGTTCTTCAAAAATAGCCTTGGCAAAATGAACCGTTTTCAGTTTTGTTTTTTTCGCTTTGAAAATGACGAGATTAAAATCAACCTGTTTCATCATTAGGGTAACATCTTCCACCATTCCGACGGCGGGAGCATCAATTAGAATGAGGTCATATTCGGTCTTAAATTTATCAATAAATTTATTGGTTTGCGGGGTAAATAAAATTCCTGAGTAGATATTTGATAAGTCTCCTTTGGGAATTATGTCCACGTTTTTTATGCCTGTTTTTAGGATAGCCTGATAAGGGGTAATGGTTTTTTGTAGTAGGTCCGCCAGGCCAATCTCATTGTTTACGCCAAAAAGAGATTCCGGATGATTATCCGTCAGGTCCATATCGATAACCAGTACCTTTTTTCCCATAGAAGCATAGATTTTTGCCAGGTTGGTAGTGGTAAAAGTTTTTCCTTCTCCGGTGAGCATGGAAGAAATAAGTATGGTTACTACTTTTTTTTCAACACCTGTTTCTCCTTTCATCAATTCTAGATTAGTGTAGAGGTTGCCCAGATTGTTAACGGGGTTTTCTTTTTTTCTAGCCTGTGCAATGCTGCCAATCAGTGGAAAGTTTAACAGTTGGGTTAACTCATGTTTATTCTTTATTTTCGCGGTCAGGAAATGTTTCAAATAAGAAATCCCAATCCCAATAAGCAGCGCAAAGAAAACGGCTACGCCATATAAAAGGGTGGTGTTGGGTGTGACGGGATTTTTACTGGCCTCGGCTGAATCTACAATTTGGTGGAAAACAGTATTTGCCGATTTAGCTACGGCAATTTCCATTCGCTTTTCGATCAGAGAAGTGTAGAGTTGCTCGTTCAGTTTTACAGATCGCTGAAGAATCATAGTCTGTTGTTCTTTATCCGGAAACTCCTGAATATTATCTCCGATACTAGCAATCGCCCCCGCCATTTCTTGCTGACGAGCCGTTATGTTATCCAGCGTATTTTTTACACTTTCGTGAATAAATGTACGCAGATTGTTTATTTTTATTTCAATATTTTGAACTTCATCACTCTGTGGGGTATACTTCATCAGTAAATCTTGTTTGGCCATTTCGAGGATTTGTGCTTTTAAAAAAGCTTCCTTAAATAAGGGGTCTTTTAAGGCCTCAAAATTGGGTGCAAAATCTCTTAAGTCATTTCCATTAGCGAGGTGTTCGAAAGTTCTTTTTAATTCTCCTTTTTGCATGTCATAGTTTACCTTCTGAAATTCTAATTGCATCATTTCTTTAAGCGTCGCATCGGTTTCTTGCTTTATGTTTATGATGCTTTCTTGCATTTTGTATTTAACGAGGCGGCCTTCAGAATTTCGTAGCTTTTGCTTGACCAAATCAAGTTGCTCATCAATAAAAGCGAGGGTTTTATCGGCCTCCTGTTGGTGTTCATCTCTGCAATTCTCAATATAGGTTTCCATCAAAGTATTAATAAAAATTTCTGCTTTTTCGGAGACTTTGTGCTGATAATAAAGTTTTATGATTTGTATTTTTTTATCGACGGAGCGAACAAAATAATTACTGGTATTTATGGCATTTACTTGTGCTCTCAGAGAGTTGATTTTAAAAGCAAAAATATCATTTTCGCGCAGACTGAATGGATGCTCGGAAAGAATGTTCTCGTTTTTTTTAATCATTAAATCAAAACCCTTCATCTTTGCCGTATCACCCAAACTTAGTTGATTTTCTACCTTAAACAGGTCCTTAGACTTACTCCACAAAAAATCATTTGCTCCGGTATATTTTAAATAATACGTTTGATCGTAGGCCTCCTCGGTTGATATTTTATATTCGATGTTAAGCGGACTATTTTTGAACAATTCGGTGATTTTCATTTTTCCCACTCGGAAAATTTCTAATTCAAAATCCAGTTTTTTTAAGGTCAGTTCTTTTAATTTTTTAGATTTAAATATTTCTACTTCTGTTAAAAAATCAACGGAAGTGGCGCCTTTGGTTCGACCCTCTTCTTCGAATAGGGCCAGATCTCCAAGGTTAATATTTCGGTTGTCAATTTTAATAGAACCCGTAGACTGATATTCAGGTACCGTATAGACGATCAGCCTGGAAGCCAGCATAATGGCACCCACCAACAATGCCAAAATGATCGGAAGACCTTTAAGGATGGGAACGATCAGGGTTTGATATTCTTTTTTCATGTTAAATTTTTGACAATTACTTTGTATTCGGTGTACTTAGGTTACCATAAATAGGTTAGTTGAAATTACTGTACGAATATGGAGAAGATGAGGGCAAGTCCCGTTACGATACTGGTTATTAAACTTGCTTTCCCTAAGTTTTTGTCATTAATTTTAGCTTTCGTGGCTCCTACATGAACGATATCATCGGGCTGTAATAGAATATTTTTGCTGGGAATTGCGGCTAGATCGGTAAGGTCAAGATTCCATTTGACGGATTGCCCGTCTACTATTCTAATTAATTCAATAGATTCATTTTTTGAATAGCTGGTCAGTCCTTTGGCTTCTCCCAGTATTTCCACCAGGGATATTGTTTCGTTGTCTAAACTATATCGGCCCGGGTGATTAACTTCACCAAGCACTGTAACAAAATGATTAAGTACCCGAATATTAATGATTGGATCTTTTAAAATACCGGCATAAGCCTGTTCCAAAAAATAATTGGACTCTTTAACCGTAAGGCCAGATATTTTTGTTCGTCCGATTTTGGGAAGGTTTACTTTTCCCTCGTCATCCAGTTGTAACCATTTTCCAGTAGAAGCATTCGACGTGTAAACACTGTTGACAGATCCAATGCTCAGGTCGTTGTGGTTCCAGATACTCATGGTGATTTTGTCACCCGTCTTCAATACGGGTTCCACTGCGGTCATAAATTTGAAGGCAAGTGAATCATTTAAGGCCGGATCAATGACCTTACTAAAAATAGGATTTGAAGTCTGACAGGATGATAATCCGCAGATAAGAATAAGAAAAGAACATAATCTTAACATGGCTATTTTTTAATCTACCCTTAAGCAGTCTCCGAAAATAGGATAAACATACTTACGATTGTAGGTTACTAAATTTTATTTATTGTCGGCAGTTATTGAAAGGCAGTAAAAATGCCATTTTTTAAAAATAGTTAATCGGTTGATTGTTATGACAATAAATATTTATGAATAATTATATGTGTTCTAAAAAGTAGACGGTATTCTCATTTTGGGAATTTTGGCATACAATTAGACTCTTTTATATTACTTGTCAGTTCGATTTTTTAATTTTCAAAATCCAGTTGCTGTATGAAAACTAAATTTTTATCAACCTGTATTTTTGTGGTGGAAGATGATCCGATGTATCAGCGTTTGGTGAAATATGTGATGGAACTAAATCCGGACCATGAGGTTCATCTTTTTTCTAATGGAGAGGAGTGTTTACAAAATCTGCACCTTAATCCTTCGATTGTTTCTTTGGATTATTCTCTGCCGGATATGACTGGATCAGAAGTCCTGCAAAAAATAAAAAATTACAATAAAGATATTTCGGTAATAATTTTATCCAGCCAGCAGAATGTTGCTACTGCAATTAAATTGCTAAGAGAAGGAGCCTGCGATTATATCACCAAAGATAGTGAGACCAATGATCGATTGCTGCACGCCGTCAATCGAATAAAACAGGAAAATTTATTAAAGGAAGAAGTCAACAATCTACGACAGGAATTAGAAATAAATTATAAGGTAGATAAAAGTATTATTGGCAATAGTAAACCGATGCAACAAGTATTTTCATTGTTGGAAAAAGCTATTAAAACAGACATTACGATTTCTATTACCGGTGAAACTGGAACGGGAAAAGAGGTGATTGCTAAAAGTATTCATTACAATTCTTCTAGGAAAAAGCAACCGTTTGTAGCGGTTAATATGAGTGCTATTCCAAAAGAATTGTTAGAGAGTGAGTTGTTTGGTTACGAAAAAGGGGCATTTACCGGTGCAAATACCCAAAAGCGAGGAATGTTCGAACTGGCCAATAAGGGAACGCTTTTTCTGGATGAGATTGGAGAGATGGATATTAATCTGCAAGCAAAGGTTTTACGGGTTTTACAGGAGCGTGAAATACAGCGGGTAGGCGCCGAAAAAACCGTTGCGTTTGACGCGAGAATCATTGTCGCTACACACAGAAATTTGCAGGATGAGGTCAGCGATGGAAATTTTCGTGAAGATTTATTTTATCGATTATTGGGGTTGCCTATTGCCTTGCCGCCGCTGCGGGATAGAGGGAATGATATTCTGTTATTAGCTGATTTTTTTCTAGTGGATTTTTGTAAAAATAATAATCTTGGCTCGCTAAAAATTTCTAAAGAAGCTAAAAGCAAATTATTGAATTATACTTTTCCGGGTAACGTCAGGGAGCTAAAAGCTATTATTGATTTGGCGGCAGTACTGACTAATGAAGATCAAATTACAGAAATGGATATTCGGTTTAACAGCCCTCGAAAGGAAGCCCAATTTTTTACTAAAGAGATGACAATGGATCAATATAAAAAATTGATTATTACCCATTTTTTAGAAAAATACGAAAGCGATATTGATAAGACCGCCCAAAAA
The DNA here is from genome assembly GCA_938008185.1 of uncultured Saprospiraceae bacterium. Lineage (GTDB taxonomy): Bacteria > Bacteroidota > Bacteroidia > Chitinophagales > Saprospiraceae > JALZUU01. The sequence goes on along the minus strand of CALLLR010000181.1, from coordinate 30,275 downwards.
CTGGATATCGGAAAGTCAACGATCTATCGGATGTTGAAAAATGAAAAAACCACTACATTAGCTTAAATAACTCTAATCTATTTGTTTGTTTTAAATTTATTAAAATGAAAGTTAACGTTTCTACAGTTAAAGATATTGTATTGTTGTATGAGTTGTCTCTCTCAATTGGAAATTCTTTGAACTTACGCCAAAATTGTCAGCAATTTTTAAATGTTCTGATGACCAGAAAAAAACTGAGTTATGCGAGTGTATGGTTGTTTGAGGATCGTAATATGGAATTGATCTATGAGACTCCAACCGATATCGTAGCTAGTAGATCTACTAAATTGAATCATTTTATCTGGAACAAACTGGCAGGTGAAAATAAGTTTATCATTCCGTTTGATCATCCTGATTTTAAACAGATTCGGGAGGATGAAAAAATTGAAAAAGGTATTTATAGTATTTTTAAATTGGCCGATATTGGGTTTCTAAAATTATATAAATCTCAACCTACGGGTACTGAGTCAACTGAAGCCAATCAATTATTTAGTGTAATTGAAAAATTTGGCTTACTACTTAAGGGATGTATCGCACACGAAAATATAAGAATTGAACAAGAGCAAAGACTGTTTGTGCAGCAGGCGTTAAAAATGAGTCAGGAGCGACACCGGTTTGTCGTGCAACACCTTTCGGAAGGAATAATTTTAACGGATTTAAAAGGGCGAATAACGTTCGCTAATAAAAGAATGGAAAAGTTAACCGGTTTTTCCAATAAGGAACTATTGGATAGAACGGCCGCTAATTTATTCCTTAAAGAAGAAGACAAGGAAAATATTGAACGAAATATTTACAAAAAGAAGAAAGGCAGACTAAAGAATTTGCTGGTCACTTATCTTCATAAGTCTGGTACTCCTTGGATTGGACGACTGAATGCTTCACCTTATTTAAATCCTCTGGGTGAGGTGATTGGTACAATGAGAACTGTTACGGATGTCACGGACCAACAATTGGCAGAGACCAAAGTACGGGAAAGTGAACTTATGTTACGTAAAATTATTGATGCTTCGCTTGATGCTGTAATCAATATTGATGAAGAGGGCAAGGTAATCGCCTGGAGTAACCAAGCTACTAAAATTTTTGGTTTTACAGCTGAAGAAATTCTGGGTAGAAAAATGGGTGATTTTATCGTGCCAATGGAATACCGAACGGCGCACGAACAGGGTATGAAACGTTTTTTAAAAACGGGTGGTGGAGCAGTGATCAATAACCGAATTGAGATTGTTGCGTTGGATAAAAGTGGCAGAGAATTTCCGATAGAATTAAGTATTTCGCCTATTCAAATGGGTGGAAAACACTTTTTTAGTGGATTTGTTCGGGATATTACGGAGCGTAAAAGAGCGGAACAGGATTTGATTTCTGCTAAGCAGGAAGCGGAGCAGGCTCAATTAGCAGAGCAACAATTTTTAGCTAATATGAGTCATGAAATACGAACGCCAATGAACGCCGTAATTGGTATGACGCATCTGCTGTACGATACCGATCCTTCTGATGTGCAGCGGGAATATTTAGATTCATTGCGCTTTTCTGCGGATAGTTTAATGGGGATTATTTCCAATATATTGGACCTCTCAAAAATTGAGGCCAACGAGTTGGAGTTTGAACAGCGGACATTCAATTTGCAGGAAGTCCTGACTTCTATGCAGCAAACCTTTCAGTTTAAGGTGCGCGGCAAACCCATTAATGTAGATTTGGATTCGGATCCCAGCATCAAAAATTATTTAATTGGAGACTCCGTTCGACTAATTCAAATTCTGACAAATCTACTGGGTAACTCCAGTAAATTTACCAATTCAGGAACGATCGGCGTAAGAACAAAACTGGTTGCGGCTACCGAAGGAAAATATCTCATCCAATTTCAGGTGCACGATACTGGGATCGGGATTAAAAAGGAGCATCTTGACAAGATATTTGAAAATTTTAAACAGGCGGATGTCAAGATTACCCGCAAATTTGGCGGAACTGGTCTTGGATTAACCATCGTAAAAAATCTGGTAGAATTACAGGGTGGTACCATCGAAGTAGAAAGTACCGAAAATAAAGGATCCATTTTTAATATTGTGCTTCCATTTTTGGACTCAGGTATTTTACAGACAGAAATATCCACCGAAAAAGATGCAGAATACCAAATTTCCGAAGCCTTAAAAGATATCAGTTTGTTGGTTGTCGAAGATAATCCGATGAACCAAAAATTAATTATTAAAATTCTTGAACTTTGGGATTGTCAGTTTGATATCGCTTCTAACGGAATAGTAGCAGTCCAAAAAACAATGGAGAAAAAATATGATATTATCCTAATGGATATTCATATGCCCGAAATGGATGGTTGTGAAACTACCACTGCTATCCGGGTAAATACTGATAATATAAATCAGAATTCAGTCATCATCGCCTTGACCGCAGCGGCCCTGTTAGACGAAAAGAATCGGGCCTTAGCCGCTGGTATGAACGATTTTTTAACCAAGCCATTTTCTCCCAAACAACTGAAGATGCAGCTGGGTAAATGGCTGAATATCAAACTAGATAATATTTCTTCAGAATCCTGTTCCGAATTTTCAAAAAATAAAGTGATTGAATTCAACTTTAATTACCTAACTGAAATGTCCGGCGGCGACGAAACTTTTATTCGGGAGATGATCGAACTTTTCTTGCAGGAAATACCGGTGGCATTGAGTCGGATGGATGAAGAACTAGAAAGTAAAAATTGGGATAATATCGCGAGTATTGCCCACCGTATCAAAACAAATTATATGATGGTAGGTCTAATGGAACAAAATAAGCTGGCCCTTGAAATTGAAAAATCCATTAAAATGAACAGCTACCTGGAGGAGGAAATAAGTCTACAAATTGGTATCCTAAAATTTGATTCAGGAATGGCTTATTCATTACTGGAAAATGAGCTTAACCGGTTTGCAATGATATAAAGCCTACCTGAAATTTAGGTTCTTTCGTGTATGGTTCCTGACCTTAGTTTTAAAAAATTGCCTGATCTGTTTCTGAAATGAGCGATAATTTCAGCCGCAATTGAAAGTGCAATTTCTTCGGGGGACTCGGCGCCAATATCCAGCCCAATGGGACTATAAAAGAAGCTTAAATTTTTTAAATTGATAGGCTCCGTATCTGCTTGTAGTTCCGTTTGCATCTTTAACATCCGCTTCTTAGGTCCCAGCATGCCAAGGTAGGGTGGATGTTGTTTTAAGAATATTTGCAACATTTCCAGATCCCATTTATAATCATGAGACATCAGTACCACTGCCGTATATTCGTCAATAACTAAATCTCTGGCTTGTTCGTAGGGAAGCATTTTTTTGGATAAACTAAAAATGGATTTGTCTAATTTTCGTCTTAAACCTACGATATTTATTTCCCAACCCAACTCTTTGGCGATTCCCACAAAAGCGTGCACATCATAATTATCACCGACAATAACCAGTCTTAATTCAGGACGGATAAATTCGATTAAAATAGAGATAGACTGGCCAGTCGTGGTTACAAAATTAAATACCTTTGATTTTTTCCGCTGGTGCACCAGCGCTGTTTTTTCAAGCAAATTTTCTTTTGAAATACCCAAGGAATTTACAAAAATATCTGTCTGGTTTTCATTGGCAAATAAGCCCATTTTGCGGATCTCTTTTTCTTCCAGACTAATTACCTGATAAAAAATTGACGGTGTTCTTTTCTCTTGGATGGTTTTTAGACGTTCCACCGGATTATGCTTATCACTAGGATTGACTGGTGTGAACAGTACTTCGATACGTCCATTACAACCCAAGCCTACGCCTATTTGGTGATCATCATCGTCCATCGTATCATAAATGACGATGGAAGGTTCTTTCTTGAAAATCGCAGCATTGGCTCTTTTTAACGCATCTCCTTCCAGACAACCTCCGCTTATTCCACCAATCCAGGTTCCGGAACTTTGTACCAACATACGGGCACCAATCCGTCGATAGGCTGATTCTTCTACGCTTACCACCGTAGCGAGAGCCGCCTGTTCTTTCGTCCAATCGATTTGGTCATAGGTATTGATAATATTTCTTATTTCTTTCATTTTCTAAAGTCTATTACATCCTTTTCCGCAAAAATAGACCTTTTCTTCTTTGTATTGTAAATTACCTCTAACGTAAAATAAAAGAGACCGACAAACTAATTAACGGATGAACAACTTTTATAAAAAAGTATTTAACTAAGCGTCCTCCCTCGGAATGCTTCATTCTCGGACTTTATTCAGCGTATACTTGTACTTCTACTCGCCGATTCTTTGCTTTTTCGTAAGCACTTCGGTTTTGCCGGGTCGGTTTTGTTTCTCCGTAGGATACAATGGACAATTGCTGAAACGATACACCACGGCTCAAGAAAAATTCCATCACATTGGTTGCTCTCCTTTCTCCCAGCTTAAAATTATAAGCCTGATCTCCTTCGTCGTCGGTGTGCCCCGTGATGAAAGCTTTAGCCGTTTGATTTTCTAATAAAAAATCGACTACGTCATTCAAATCTTGGTAATAGATAACTTTTATGTCTGATTTGTCCGTAGCGAATTCTACCACCACCTTGATAGCGTTGGTTTTTAAAAATTGCTGATGATCTGTTTTGGACATTACCGGACAACCATTGTTAGATGCTTCTCCTTTCAAAAATGGGCAATAATCTTTCAGATCGGAAATTCCGTCTTTATCCGAATCAGGACACCCACCCATAGCTGCCGATCCTTTTAAGAAGGGACAACTATCTACGTGATCAAGGAGTCCGTCAAAATCAGAATCCTTGGTGTTTACGGGACAACCACTGTTTTCTTTTTCTCCGTATAAGTTGGGACAGGCATCAATCTTGTCTGGAATTCCATCTAGGTCACTATCTGGTATTTTTGAGGTAACTAAATCCTTATAAGGTTTTTCGTTGAGTCGTTCAAAATTGGCGTTGATTGCGTTGGTTTTTTTGTTTTTGTTAAACAAATAAGAGAAGGTAACTTCCCATCCGCCTTGACTATTTGTGGCTACATTAAGTGGAGAGTTATTCATATCGTAACTAATCGTTAATGCACTTGCTGAAAAGGTGATGCCTCCTTCAATAATCCAGGCATCCTGAAGTCGGTTGGCAATACCACCCGTCAGCTTGTTTTCTGCATTTAAGTGATATTTTAATTTAGCGCCTATTATTTTTTCGGTAGCCACGGATTGTTTATTCCATGACAGATGAATCTCTGCTTTTAATTGTTCTTTAATGGGGAGTTGCGCATTCGCAAAAAGGGAAGTCCGCATCGAATATTTTTCGTGCAGGGTTTCGTAAAACTGACTGGAAGGTTCGTTGAGATGAGCAAATGATAATCCACCGGAACCTTTAATTTTATTAAAATATTTACTAACCATAATTCCTACGGTGGCACTGGGTAAGAACTGAGTCGTGTTTAAAAAGGTCTCTTTATTTGCGGCACCAGGGTCGAAGCCTGTTTCCGCTATGTACTGATTGTCAAAAGAGAATAAAGAAGGATCAAATTTTTGCTGAATAACTCCGCCACTAGCGCCAATTGATAAAAACTCACCGCGGGCGGATAATTTTTTCCGGTAGGCAAGATTTATCATGAGCTGCGTTGTTTTTAAAGATACCTTCCCCGCATCATTCTGTAATAGTTGCGTGCCCCAGGAAAATTTGTTGCCCTTTTTCTCGTAGGCCAATAAAATATTTCGGTAGGCACTCGGAATGCTTGCCCACTGGGACCGATAGCTCGCTGTTAGTTTATGATCCGACGACATGATGCCCATCATGGCTGGATTTCGTGCGCTGGCATTTAATTCACTCTGTGAAAAATGAGCGTCCTGACCCAAAGATAAATATACTAAACAGCTGAAAAAAGTTATTAAAATGGCGCTTTTCATTTTGCTTTATTTTTTTGTGTTAAACAACTTCTAAAAATTGGAGTACCTTATCTGAGCAGAGTTATATGCCCGGTTTCCTTTTTTTGTAAACCTTCTTCATTGGTATATGCTAAGAGATAAACATAATTTCCAATCTGTGCGGCTTTGCCAGCAACCAATCCATCCCAGCCATATTCCTGGGAAAATGATTGAAAAACCAGCTCTCCCCATTGGTTGTAAATGATCAAATGGGTTACCATGATATTGGTTCCTCGCACGTATAGTAGATCATTTTCTCCGTCTCCATTTGGGGTGAAGGCAGTGGGAATAAAAAAATCACGTTCATTAATCGTAGGGTTGGGAATGGAAGGGGTTTCAATTACGGGACTTTCCTCCTCCGGTTCTTTGATCTGTAACATCTCTGTTTGAATCAACGTATCCCGGCAACCGTTCTCGTTGGTCGCACGAAGTTCAACGGTATAAAAACCTGGCGTTTCGTACTGATGGACCGGATCGAAATTATTAGAAATATTTCCATCTCCGAATACCCATTCGACGGCTGCAATGGTCGGATTAGTAACCTTAAAGCTAAAACTATCCGCCGTGGTACCTTCCATCTCCGACACGGAAAAGTCAACTTCCAGGGCGGGCAAAACGGTCATGGTTACCGGTTCAGAAATTGTTATGATTCCCGAAGGATGCGTCACTTGAACCTGATAAGTGCCCGTAGCATCAGCCACGTAGGTGGGCGCAATGGCCCCGTTAATCGCCCAGCCATCTTTTAACCATTGATTGTTTTGGTTAGAACTTGAGATTAAGCTGGTTGGTTCGTTTTTACAAAAAGTGGCTGCACCGGACAGGGTGATAACGGCCGCATCCGGATTTTCCTGAACCATAATTTCAACGGGTGCTGAAGTACCCGTGCATCCGTTGGTATCTTCTACCTCTACGGTATAACTGCCCGATTCAAAAACGGAAATAGTAGGAGCGGTCGCACCGGTAGACCAAAAATATTCATTACCAAAACTCGCAATTAAAACAATCGAGTCACCCGCAAAAAATTGGGTTGGACCGACCGTTGTAATGGTTGGAATATTAGCAGCGATTATTTGTACGGTGATTTCATTGGAAGAAGAAGTTCCTGAATTATCGGCCGCCAAAACTTGAATAGTATGGTTTCCAGGGGTCAATTGATTGGTTTCAAAAACTGGATCTGAACCGCTTTGAACTACCTGATTATCGACGTAAAAATGATAGGCTGTATAGATATTCGGATGCGCATTTATCGAAACATAATCTCCCTCACAAACGATTGGATTACCAGAAGGCAGATGAATGGAGACATCTTGTTCAAGATCTGTTATTTTTCTAATCAAATTGTTATAGGCATCTCCAACGTATAACTCTTTGGTGACTGGTGAAAAGTCAATGGAAGTAGCCCCGCTGAAACGGGCATTGGTACCTTCTCCGTCCGTCGCTCCGGTCATTTCCAGGCTACCCGCGTAGGTAGAAACCTGTCCCGTTGGCGTAATCTTTCTAATCAAATAATTATAACCATCTGCCACAAAAATATTACCCGACGAATCTACCGACATATCCCAGGGGTAGTTGAATTCGGCAGATGAGGCGAGTCCGTTTTGGTGACCTAGATTTCCAGTTCCAGCTACGGTAGTAACCGATCCCTGGGGCGTGATTTTTCTGATTTTATGATTCCATTCATCCGCCACCAGAATATTTCCATCGTTGTCGAGGGTCAAACCGTAGGGGCGATTGAACGAGGCCTGATTGCCCGTACCATCGACATCTCCCGTCTGATAGGGTTTCCCGGCAAGCGTGGTTACAAATCCCAGCGAATCTATTTTTCGGATGATGTGAGTAAGGTGATCTGCTACGTAAAGGGTGCCCTGGGCATCCGCCTTAATACCGGTTGGGTTACCAAAAGTAGCCGCGGTCCCCATTCCATTGGAGGTACCGTAATTACCGGACCCTGCGACGGTGCTTACCACTCCTTCGGGGGTGATTTTCCGAATTTTATTGTTACGCGTATCCGCTACAAAAATATTTCCTTGCGGTCCGACGCAAAGTCCCCACGGTTCGTTAAAAAGAGCCAGGTCTGAACTTCCATCCTGTTCGCCAGAGATGCCCGGAAATCCCGCAATGGTAGAAACGGTTCCATCCAGCTCTATTTTTCGAATAGTATGACTAAATCTATCACTTACGTAAACGATTCCATTTTGATCGATGGCGATGCCGTGGGGATTGCTAAACGTAGCGTCAAAAGCAGCACCGTCAGCCGTTCCGGCTATTTCGGCTTGTCCCGCTACGGTGGTAACCAGTTGGGCTGAGATCGAATTAGTGAATAGTATTAAGAGTAATGTGTAAATAAATTTTATCATAGTAAAAAGATTCCAGTGGGTTAAGCAATAGCTCTTTGTAACTTTACGGGTAATTCAAAATCAAAAGATGGTTCTTCAACACGGGAGCTTCCACTGACGAGTAGGCTGTACTTGTCAGCGATTACCGACCATAAATATCTGCGATTGGCCACCGCTGCCAATCGACTGGCCATCTGTGTTGGGTTGAGTTGATCCAGGTTTTCTAATAAAATATCCAGTGTTTTTTCAGTTCCAAAATAAACCGCTTCGTTCTCGGTAGTAATTCTATTGTAAATAATATCAAATGAAAGAATCGGTAAACCTAAATACATGGCTTCGACCAGTGAAGGGTTGGTACCTCCTTCGCTGTGTCCGTGTACATAAAATATTGCATTGGAACGGATTTGATTCAGTAAATGAGGTTCATAAATTGGATCCAGTAAATGCAGGTGGGGGAACGTCTTAAATTCATTTAGTAAAGAGTGACCGTATGCGCTGTTTTTCCAGTTTCCTACCACCACAATGGGTAGTTTATTTTGTTTTGCAAATGCTTTTAAAATCAGATGGACATTATTTTCTGGTTCAATTCGGGCGACTTTAAAAGCATATTTATTTTTTAAAAAAGGAAATTTTTTCAGCGTTGCTGGTTGGAAAGCCCTGGACTGATTATGGTCGGCTCCGTATTCGATTAAACGGCAGACCTTACCGTATCGGTCGAAAACATATTTTTGAATAGCCGCGTTATCCGCAATGATTTCATCCGCAAACCTGATCGCTATTTTTTCGCTACCTAACAAAAAGAACCTGGCAGGTTTGGACCATTTGGCGCGTCTCCATTCCAGTCCGTCAACATTTACGATGATTTTTCTAAAAGGAAAAAATAATTTTATGATGGGTAAAAACAGACAACCCGATACGCCTAAAATCAGCAGGACCTCACAAAATAATACTGCGTGGATCATGGAAATGATATCGTAAGGAATACTAAGAATACCATTGGCGGATAATGGAATATATTTAATCTTTGCTCCATTCCAGGAAGGAATTCTTTCCTTCGAACTGTAATGTTTGGTACTATTATATACGGTGAGTTGATATTTTTTATTTAAATTTTTGACCAATTGGTGCGCCAGGGTTTCAAATCCTCCGTAGCGGGCAGGCACCCCAACGGTGCCTATTATGGCTAGTTTTCTTTTAGTGTGATTCATGGTTGTTAGATGATTGATTATGTATACAATGGTCTAATCAAAGGTATGGCCAATCATTAAAGTGCAGTAAATCAGTTAGTTATGATTTGTTTTTTAATTTATTCATTGTCAATTTGATACGGTTTCTCATTTTTAGAAACGGAGAATATAAAATAAACAACATGAGTCTTTGGGAATTTTCGCCGATTAGCTAGTTAGCCCTCTTTTTACTTAAAAAGAGGGCTAACTGGCCAACAAGCGAACAAGCCAAACGGCTGATCATCTCTACGAAAAAAAACAGGAGGACTCGTGTCAAGTTTATTTACGTTACCATTATCAGCCTAAAGGCTACCGAATGAGAATTTTGCCGGAATACCATTGGCCGTTTTCACCTAAGGCTCTGAGGAGGAAGTGCCCCGTTGGGAAATCTTCTTTTTTCAATTGGAAGGTAGTCGTATGAATTTCTGATTTTTCAAATAATTTTTTGCCCAATAAATCAAAAACACTAAGGCTAACGATATTTATGTTTTCCCCCTCGTATGGAACAATTCGAATATTCGACTGCTCGGACATTGGATTTGGAAATATTTGCAATTGTTCGGAAGAGTAGGTAAGCACCGGTGCCTTACCAATGATGTTTACGACGGTATTCGTTTCAATCGGGGCCACGTTATCAAAGAAAATAGATGCCTTGTTTTTAAGTGTTTCTCCGTCCGTTAAATCTTTTATCGGGTTGATTTTAAAGAAAACAAATCCGTGACTGGCGGCTTCATTGGTGAGACTATCCGGCATGTTGATGTTTTCGAAGGTCCAAACCAAACGATTTTGGTCCTGAATTTCGAATTGATAATTATGACTGGTTAAACCAGTTTTCAGTGTGTTTATATCCAGGCCTTCCGGAAGTTGGTCTTCAATTCTGACGGTAGAGACGGTGGTATTTCCAACGTTTTGGAATCTAATTTTATAAATCAATTCCTGATCATTTTCGATGAATCCTTCCGGGCTCACTGCAATATCATTTGGATCAATTGCCCCTACGGCTGGTTGGTTATCCAGGATAGTATTGTTCGTAATATCACAGTCTTGTTCGGTCGCCTCAATGGTGGCTTCGAGGAGCAGGTTATCTCCAATAACGGCATTGGTGGAAACGGAATCAGTTACATAGATGGTTACAGATTCGCCAGATTCCAGGTTACCTAATTCCCAAATAGTGTTTTCTCCTTCGACCCTGGTCCATGGAACAGAGCTTTCAACGGGTGTAATAAAATCCCCAAATTTTACTTTTAATTCTGTATTGGTAGATTTTTTGGTACCTAAATTTTGGTAGGTCAGCGCAATCAGATTTTCAAATCCTACCCGGTGGGCAGTAGTTGAAATATCTATCTGAAGATCGGGTAGAGGACAAGCTGCGGTATCCGCAAAATTGTTTCCACAAAACTTATTACCAATACCTACTACGGTCAGATTGAATGCTTCGGTACAAGATGGATTCCACTGGGTTTGATTGGTGTTTTGTGTAATGGTGTAGTCACCCGGAGCGGCCAAAATACGATAGCTTCCATTGGAATCTGTGACGGCGGTCAGGTTACCTGGTTGGAGGACGATTCTCATATTGGGAATTCCTCTTTCCCCGGAATCCTGCGTACAATTTTTGTTTTCATCATAATAAGCTACGCCACAAATTTCACTTCCCTGATTTTCGGTAATAACAAAACAATCATCTGGTATTTTATTGGTTAAAACTTGTCGGTAGCCAGAATTCCATTCTATAATCATCGAGTCAATCAACGTAGCGTCTCCCAAACCAATAATTGTTTTGAGTTCATTTTGTCCACCAATACCGCCTCCGGTCTGGCCGGATAATTCGCGCATTTGCCAAACATTCTCTCCGTAGATATTTGCCTTTACGCGAATTTTGGTACCGATTGCAGAACGATTAGAATTGGTTCCTACCAGGGTAACGCATGCTTTATTTTGACATCTTCCTCTTGAATTTTGATAAATGAAATTTTTGTTTAACTGGTGATTTGCCACGAATAAGTCAATATCTCCATCGTTGTCATAATCTGCCCAGGCTGCTCCAAACGATTGTCCGGAATCCTGGGTAAGGTCATTGGTAATCGCTATAAAATTGCCGTTCCCATCGTTGGAATAAAGAAAATTGTTTTGGTTTTGATCATTGGCAACGAACAAGTCCAGGTCACCGTCATTGTCGTAATCGCCCCAGGCACTTCCGTGGGAATGGCCCCCATCATTTACAATGGCTCCTGTATTTATTTTGAGGAAAGTTTCGTCTCCATTATTTTGGTATAAAAGATTATTTTGATTTCCGGCGTTGGCTACAAAAAGATCGAGATCACCATCATTATCATAATCACCCCAACTGGCTCCTACGGAATTGGCCTCATCATTTACGATATCTCCCGTATTTATTTTCAAGAAATTTCCATTCCCCAGATTTTTATAAAGGCTATTGTCATTTCCCTGAGTGTTACAAACAAACAAATCTACCAATCCATCTGAATTATAATCGCCCCAACTACTACTGACGGAAAAATCAGCTTCCAGGGTAGGGGCAGAGCCGGTGGATTCTTCAAAAGTTCCATCTCCATTATTATGGTATAGATGGTTAAAGCGAGTAGAAAAATAATCAGTAACAAATAAATCCAGGTATCCGTCATTGTCGTAATCGACCCAACTTACTCCGTGCGCGTAGCCTTTATCTGTGACGGCTGGATCACTCATGATCCGGCTGAAAGTTCCTCCGTTATTTCGGTAAAGAAAATTTTCATCACCAATATTATTACCAACGTAAAGGTCCAGATCGCCATCATTGTCATAATCGCCCCAGGTAGCTGCCAGTGAACTAGCCAAATCGGTAGCAATTGGCCCGGTGGTTACTTGCGTAAAAGTAGCGTTTCCATTGTTGTGGTATAATAAATTTGGTGTATCCGGCGAATAATTGGTTACGAATAAGTCCACATTTCCATCATTATCATAATCGCCCCAGGCAGTGGCCCAGGCATCGGAGATGGCTTCCAACCCAATATGTTCAGGTTTGCCGAAACTGGCATTGGGATCAAAAGCGGAAGTGATCGTAGGCAGAGGATTACCACAAGGTCTTTGGCCGCCTATTTCGAAGTAAATAATTTCACCTGGTCGATAATTAGTTGCTAATAATAAATTGAATTTTACGCGGACTTTGTTTGCTGTCAAATCGGTTACTCCGATTAAGCCGTGATCACCTATCATTGGGTCCAGATCTGAACCGTTGATGGTATAACGGTCATTTTGTAATATGGGATCAGTGATCGGGAAGTAGTTTTGGGAAGAAGGATATAAGACCTCTGTGCTTCCAGTTTCAATTGTCACCGTTTGGCTTGTTGGAGGAATAATATCGATGAACAGATTATCTACGGTGGCCAACTTTGAACTTAGCATTTCAATCTCCACGGTGATGCGGTTATTACATTCGTCCAGTGGATTTACCGTATTAGCAAGTCTGACCTGTAATTCAGAATGTTGCGGAGCCAGTGTCAGATCCAGCGTTTTAGTTTGGCAAGAAAAATCCGCCAATGCTACTGGATAACCTTCACAGCCGGACCCGGATGTTACCTGCAGGGTGGATAAATCACAGGAATTATAGGTAGCTAAAATTTGAAAATTCTGTATTGCTCCTTGCGCTAAGTTGCCTAGCTGATAAAAGCCATTCACCGGGACTAAAACCTCTTGCGTTTGATTATTTTTTACTTCCTGAACGGTAATATTTCCACTTTCATCATTCAGGTAAAACCAGGTATTCGTAGCCTGTGCTTTTGTGTTTTTTATGTTTAAATCCCAGGAAACCGAAGCGGTGATTCCATCCTGGGCGGGAAGGGTAGAAGAAGGAATGACATTCGCCTGGTGATATTTTGTGAAATCTGTTTGGCCCGTATATTCGGCGGTAAAATTTCCTCCCAGAACATTATTTTCCCGGAAGGAAAAATAATAGTCAATCGGTAAATTAGCGGCTTGATTAACCGTACATTCCGGTTTTATTTCGAGGGTAATCTGACCATTATAGCCGTCGTCAGAATAATTTAGTTCACCACCATTTTTTATATAATACCCATCCATATTAAAAATATGGGTAGTGCCAACAATAGTATCAGGGGTAATACTGGTTGTTTCTAAAACAGTGCTATTGGTATTTTTAGTTCTCCATTGTTTGACAGCACCATTGACAAAAGCGTAGCCAGCAGGAATTTCAACTCGAAAGGTTTCCAGATGTGACCAATTCCGGTATTCGTAGGGAAACATATTTCCACCCGAATAGTTAGTACAGCAATCACCAATACTCATATAATAGTTTTGGTAGATGGTTTCTGTACAGGTTGTAACATTATACTGTTCTGATTTCCACGTAGTATAAAAATATCCGACAGCCGTAAAATTTCCATTCCAGTCATTACATTGATACGCGGAGCCATTGGGCGTGTTGCTGAGGTAAAAATCATTGGTAATCATTTTTTGTTCGGCGTTTCCGCCGATGTTTCCGGTCATTTTGTAGGTAGCAATTAAATTAACCTCATCTTCGTTTTCCAATTGAAAATCAGCGAATATTCCACAACCTGAACCTGCTAAAGTAGCTGGGCTAAAGTCAAAATTAACCGTTCTAATCCCACCAGTCAGGCTTTCTGAGAATGGAACATTGTCGCAAGAAATAGTCTGTCCGGTATTTTTATCCAGAATTTCGATACGAGCGGACAAAATATCTATTTCATCACCAAAAGGAATATTAGATTGAGCATATCCGTAGCTCCAATCTGGAAAGTTAGCAGACGTTTTTACTTCTCCAATAAAAGTAGTTTTAAAGGTGTCGCTGGTCATGATCCGTTTGGATTTGATCAAGGACATATTCAGATTGTTAGTCGCGTCGGGCAGTCCGTCCAGGTCATTATCGGATTGTCCCGTACTGGTTCTGTAGATGTCGAATCCATTAAAGACCATCCCTTGTTCGCAGGTGCCGGGGCAATGCAATTGGGTTTCGGGTGTTTCCCGACAGGTCATGGCAATCCGGTAGGGAGCGGTACAATCTGTATCCATGATGTGAAATAATTGCATTCCAACGGTTACCCAATTTGTGTTGGGGACGCAATCGGCGGTTAGATCTAAATTAAATTGCGAATGGTTGAGATTAAAATTTTCGGGAATGGGCAGGTCATATCGAGCGGATAATTTTTTGGTCGCAGCATCATAATTTAATTGATCTGCGGGCCAACTATATTGACTATTAACAAATTCTAAATCTTCCGCATGGCCACTCCATAATAATCCAGTCGGAATATCAAAAACCGCTTCGAAATAAGGAGCTGTTCCGACGGGTAAATTGAAGGTAGCTGCGTTGATATTCAAAGTATAAGTCCCCGTTTGACCATCCACTAAATCGGAAGGAGATTCAAAAAAAGTAGACAGATTTTTAATATTATTGTCTTGTCCTACACCAGAAAAATCATAAGTCCGGCTATCGCACATATCGGTATATTGTCCGTTGTATTGCCACCCAACGTATTGCACTCTAGCACAAGAAGTCGTGGTGCAAGTATAATTATCCCAGTTTAAAAACAGAGTTTCTCCCGGTTGAATCGTCGGTAAACCTACCGTAAAACCATCAATTGGATTACTTCCCAGGCAGCCATATCCGGTAGCGGGTTGAGTGGCGATGGGGACCAGTGAAGCAATATTACCATTGAGGGAATAACGAATACTTTCTTCTGCTGTACGGGTGTATTGATTATTGGAATGTGGTAAGATTTCAATTTGGGTTTCATTGGCTGGACCGGTTCCATTATTGGTAATGGCTAATTGTTGAACATCTGCCGATCCATCTACGCAAGATGCAAAACTGGCAGATGGAATGATGGATAGATTCGGCGGGAATAACGATACGGTTGTAAATGGAAACTTTTGATTACTGGAATTTGTCTGACTGTCACATCCCCAATAGGCAGTTAAACAATTTTGACTATTATTACAGCCATTCGCCGTCATGGTTTGGGTGATCACGAGCGATTCATTTTGGTCAAAACGACCATCCCCATTACCAATGTTAACAAAATCAGCTGCAGAAAAAATAATTTCTGTTCGGTCGTTATTTAGAGTTCCAAGATTGATGGCATCCAGCGATAGATTTTCATCGTAGGTATTTTTTAATACAAAAGACGAGAGTGAACCATAACCTCCGTTTACAACCGTAACGACCTGATCAAAACTTCCCCCTACGAAGACGGTGGAGGCCATTGGATTTACCTGAGTAATGGAGAGAGCTGGATAAAATATGTTATAGGCATCGGTAACATCCGTTTCTGATCCTCCTGTGTAATTGACAACGACCTGATTAGAAAAGATGGTACCATTTAATTGACCAGTGTAGGCATCGTAACTAGCCGTTGCAATAAATGAAAAATGGATGTTATTTCCACTGTTTAAATTATCGGCAGAGAAAGAAACAGCCGAAAGGTCCGAGATATTATTCTCCAGCACATTTGCACCAGAATGATCTGTCAAACTACCTGTTTCGTATTCTATTCCATCTGGAAAAAGAATCTGGATGTCCAAATTGTTTAAGACAGCGTTGGACGTATTGGTAAACTCTACCGTAAAGTTTTCCCCGTTTTCACAGACCATAAGTTGGCCGGGAACTCCATTGTTAAAACTGATCGATTGAGCTTCAACCTCAATACAACTTAAGAAAATGATAAGACAGCCTAAAAGGAAAACAAACCAGGAGGGAATATTTTGCTCTTCAGACTCTATTATTTCTTTTAATTCTTCTGATGTTTGGTGTGTGGTATTCATGGTACTGGTAATTTAGAAGTATGTATTTTTGAACAATACTCCAAAAGAATACCATGATATAAAAAATTGATTATCAGTAAATTAGACTTATTGTATTAAATAATGTTTTCCTAAAACGGGAACGATTCTCATTTTGGGAATGGGTCAGTTGATGGGAGGGGAAGTTCCGCGATAAGTAAAAGACGTGGCAGGAAGGGGTGGAAATTTTACTGGAGATCCGAAAAATTAATAACGGCTGGTCAGTCTTTCCACTTCTATTCCTTTCAGATTTTCCAGGGCTTCTCCGGCAGGATGATTAAGGCCGATGAGCAGAAAATGTCCACCGAGTCGATTGCCCGCTGCGATGCACCAATCTTTTTTAGGTGGGAATAAATAAGCGCTCAGATAAGGAAAAGGCTGATTGAGCAGTTCATTTTGTTGTCTGAAGGTGACCAGCCAATCTGATAGTTTGATTACTTTGATCCAGTCTTGCTGGTATGCGGTATGCAGACTACCCAGTTGAAAGTTGCCGTAGTCGAACTGTCTCACCTTTTTTTCAGGACCCAGCCATTCCACTATTTTGTCAAGGACGGCTACTTCGTAATCGATAGACCGTTGTAATTGGATGGGTTTTTTGCCGAGTTTACGGTAGATTTCCTGAACACCCAAGGTTTCCGAAAAAGGAACCTGGTAAATTTCGGCGAGTTCTCGCAGGTAAACGGGACGGAGGAAGTCCGGCTTTATTTTTTCCCAATGATTATTGTCAAAAAATATCTTACCAATGGCCGCACGGGCGTTCATATCATCCACTGAATCCGGCATGGCAGGGTAGGTATCCTCGGGAAACTTATCCGCAAAGGCAAACGGGAGGTAGATTTTATAATACCGATCAAAAACAGGTGGAAATACGCCAGCGATCTCCCCAACGGTTTTGCCTCTGGTGGTTTTTATCAACCAGTTCATCCAGCGGGGAAGATTTTTGATCATATGTTTATTTTGTGGAGGTTTAGGCGGACGAGGCATCCGTACTTAACAAAGATACGGACTAAATTCGAAGAAAAATAATTGTATTCATTAAAAATAAATGAATATCTTGGCTTTTGGTCCGAGTGGCAAGTTCAGCTGCCAAAATCAAAATGGATTTCATTCGTTAAATAAAAGAAGTCGAAGAAAAATTAATTCTAAACGTGAAACAATTATGAGGTTGCTACTCAAATTTAATATGATCCTGTTTTTCTGTTTTGGTATGTTACTAAATACGGAATGTTCTCCGCCGGAGATGGCGGGCTCCCAAAAAGAATCCACCGTTGAAATGACGCCCAGGGAGGAAGACCCAATTTCCCCGCCTGCTGCTTCTGCTTCCATCGTGGTTGGAGCCGAACGGACTGGTGCTTACCTCAGTCAGCTTAGGGGCCGTAAAGTAGGATTGATTGTCAATCAGACTTCTACGGTTAACGGAGAACATCTGGTAGATTGGCTGGTTTCCGAAAATATCGCCGTGCAAAAAATATTTGCGCCGGAGCATGGTTTCCGTGGCACTGCGGATGCCGGCCAACAAATTAAAAACGGGGCGGATCCCAAAACCGGATTACCCATCATTTCGCTGTACGGAAAAAACAAGAAGCCCACCAAAGCGCAAATGGCTGGGCTGGATTTAATCATTTTTGACATTCAGGATGTGGGCGCCAGGTTCTATACCTATATTTCAACGATGCACTACGTGATGGAAGCCTGCGCCGAGCAACAAGTAGATTTTTGGGTGTTTGACCGTCCCAATCCCAACGGACACTATGTAGCCGGACCGATGCTCGAACCCGCTTATCAGTCTTTTGTGGGGATGCACCCGGTTCCCGTGGTCCATGGGATGACGGTGGGGGAGTACGCAGAAATGGTCAATGGCGAAGGCTGGTTGGCCAACGGAGTTCAATGCGCCCTTTCGGTGATTGCCTGCGAAAACTATACGCACGATCGTCCCTACGAATTACCGATCAAACCTTCTCCGAATTTACCGAATCAGCGCGCGATTTATTTGTATCCATCGCTTTGTTTTCTGGAAGGAACGACGGTCAGTGCCGGACGGGGAACGAATCTGCAATTTCAGATTTATGGACATCCGGATTACTCGGGTGGAGATTTTGAATTTACCCCCGTTTCAATGGCTGGCGCCAAATATCCGAAACACGAAAATAAGCTTTGCTATGGTTATAATTTGTCTCCGCAACCGCTTCTTGAATTAAGGAAACGCTACCTGGATTTGAATTATCTGATTGACTATTATCGCTTTTTTCCGGATAAGGAAGCTTTCTTTTTGAAAAATAATTTCTTTGATAAACTTGCTGGAACAGATGCCTTAAGAAAGGATATTATTGCGGGAAAAACGGTGGAGGAGATCGAGACTTCCTGGGAGCTGGGGCTTGCGGCGTTCAGGAAAGTGAGAGCGCGGTATTTGTTGTATCCGTAGGATTGGTGGGGGGTGAGGTGCTTCGCTGGTTGAATCGCTTCGCTGGTTGATGCTTCTTTGCGTCTTTGCTCGACAAACCACTTTTTAAAGCAAAATAAACAAGTAAACGATTAAACACCTCAATACAAAAAAGCAGTTTACCAAAATAAAGTGATAAACTGCTTTTTTTAAACGAATCTTTATTTATGAAGTTAAGACTTTTTAGGCTTAGGAAATTTATAGTCTTTGTGTAGTTCGTTCGTTGGAACGTTGATATACGTGTGATCGTCGCCGCCTGTATTAACTACCAAACGTACTTCATCATATCCCTCACCGGTTAACTTAACAACAGACTTAGGAGCAGAGTCGGTAGTTGTAATGTCTCTCCAGGGCTTACCTTTAGATTTGGCACGAATAACCGCTACTACCTTACATTTGGTTTGGTAGCTGTCTTTGTATAACTGCTCAATCCACTTGAAGCTTACGTCTTTGGTATTTTTAAAATTTAATTGCTTAGCCATAATGATAATGTTTTATAAATAAAATTTTTGAATGTGTTGTTCTTAAACAATTTCTACGCAAATTTTAGGTAAAAAAAGCAGTATTCCAAATTAAAAAGGACCTTTTTTAAGTTGAGTTATATATGGAAAAAATAAAATTTAATTATTTTAACAATAAAATAACGTAGATGGGTTTAGATTATCTGGAAAGTGCTTAATTGTATGATATTTTATAAGAAATTGATTATTAACTAGTTAGGCTTTAATTTTGGTCTTTTTTTGCTTTAAAAAAGGGATAAAGATTCGGGGAATAATAACAATGTGTAGCCGTACTTGACGGCATTAAAATTTTTTTATAAAAAAAACACTCATTTTCGTCCATAGACGAAAATGAGTGTTTTATCTGTATTTTTTCAAAAACGATTCCTCATTGTTTTATTATTTAGGCACCTTGGTTGGGTTCAATAAATCGTAAAATTGATCCAGTTTAGGCATAATGATAATTCGTGTTCGACGGTTGGTAGCGCGACCTTCGACGGTAGAATTATCTGCGAGTGTGTTGTATTCTCCACGTCCGGCGGCGATCAGACGATTAGGATCTACGCCGTAATTTTTCTGTAAAGCCCGAACCACGGAAGTCGAACGTTTGACACTCAAATCCCAGTTGTCTTCGATACAGCTATTTTTAATTGGCTGGTTGTCGGTATATCCTTCTACCATCACTTCAAATTCTGGTCGGGACTGAATAATGGTGGCAATTTTCTGCAGCACTTCTCCTGCCCGGGGTGTGATCGTTGCGCTACCACTCGTGTAAAGCATTTTGTCCGAAAGATTAATTAATACGACGGTTTTATCGACTTTGATATCCACGTCTTTGTCATCAATACCATCTCTTAAAACACTTTTTAAATTAACGGCCAGTGCGAGGTTGATCGAATCCGCTTTGGTTTTTGCGGCTTGGAGCAAGTTGATGTATTTGTCTTTTCGCTCTAATTGTTGCAGCGTTTCACCGATGTTGGCGTTAGCGGTCTGAGAAAGGACGGTCAGGTCGCCTACTTGCGTCAACTGCTTGTCTCTCAATTTACGGGCATCCGCTACTTGTTCTTTCAAGTCTTCAATTTGTTCAGTTCGGATCGCTACATTACTTTCGGCATTTTTTAGTTTGCCTTCCAGTTCTTTAAGATTTTGGTTACAGGCATTTAACTTGTCCATGTATTCTTTCAGATCTTTATCTCTTTTGGATAGATCCGCATTGGTATTGTCCAGCTCGGTTTGGAGAGCAGCAAGCGCTTTTTTAGCACAGGAAGTGCTCGTTACCGCGAGTCCGATCATTAGTAAAAAAGCGAGGAAATTGAATTTCATTTTTAATAGTTTTATTAGCGTTTTAAAATAAATATGACAATGGGATTGTCAAGTTACTAAAAAGTATCTTTTAGCGAATTGTTCAGTATTGAGGAGGGTTTGCTCCGAATTTTTATAATCTAACTGTTGCCAGACCTTCCTGAAAGTCCCGTACGTCCGAAAAGTCGGGAAGAATGACCGGATTTCCGGTCGTATCAATAAACCCAATGCCCCGACGAAAACCAACTCTGGCCAGTCCACTTTGAAAACTCCAGGCCAGTCCGTATTGTGGCGGTGTAATCTCCTGGCCGTTTAGATTCAGGTATCCCCAAAGATCGTCGCGCTGGTAAATTGCCCGTCCTTCCACAAAAGTATAAATTTGCTGATAAACGGGATCGGTCACTATTTCTCCGTTTTGATTGATGAGACCAAATTTAGCGTCCTCCACGATTACCCAGCGATTATTGCCTGCGTAAAAAATAGTTTGGTATTGGGGCTTTACGACAAACTTGCCGCTCTGATCAATCAGTCCGTACTGTTCTCCGATTCCGACTACGGCAATGCCCTGGTTAAAATCTCCGGCATTATCAAACTGGTTCTTGATGATGGTGTTGCCATTTTTATTTAGGTAACCAAATTTGTTCTCCCATTTTGCTTTTGCGAGTCCTTCGGCAAAACTTCCGATGCGTTGGTAAGTTGCTTTAAAGACCGGTTTTCCCGTTTTATCAATCATGGTAATTTTTTCGTCGAGGGCTACCTTGGCGAGCCCTTCCCGAAAATTCCAGGCCCTGATAAAAGTGGGTGGTATGACCGTTTTTCCGTCCTGATCCAGGTAACCAAAAAGCGAATCTTTTTTGACCGCAATTAATCCTTCCGCGTACGATTTTATTTCGGTATATTCGGAAGGCAGGACGTAGTTTC
Organism: uncultured Saprospiraceae bacterium; assembly: GCA_938008185.1. GTDB lineage: Bacteria > Bacteroidota > Bacteroidia > Chitinophagales > Saprospiraceae > JALZUU01. The sequence goes on along the minus strand of CALLLR010000181.1, from coordinate 8,804 downwards.
CTTTTTGGTCGATGAGTCCCAGGTGATCAGAAAAATCCATCACTCGTGCGGTACCTCCCGCAAAAGACCAGGCCGACTTAAATTTTGGAGCAATGACGATGTCCCCATTTTTGTCAATATATCCCCATTTGTCGCCATTTCTCACCAGGGCCAGTCCTTCGCTAAAGCCACGGGTTTCGTCAAATTTTCCTTCAATCACCAATTCTCCATCGGTATTGATAAATCCCCAGGATTCCTGTAATTCAGGATAATCAGAATCCTCGGAAATCGGGACGGCCGTATTCTCTCCAAAAGCACGGTTGGTGGTTGCAGGTTCAGACTGACAACTCGTTCCAACGGTCAGGAGAACATAGAACAGGAATAAGTAAATTTGGTAAATTTTTAACATACTGCGAAGATAAGCCGTGTAGGGTAAACTTCCTAACGGCAGGGGACAAGTTTTTAATCAATGTTTAGAATTTCCCATACCTTTGGGGCGGGTCGGTTCTAATGAAGAGAAATTTAGATATTTTTTTTACACTAAAAAATATTGATTGACGTTTAATAAAGAGTTGAGTACTGGCCAAAATTAAATGGCCACTAAGTCGCAAAGTATTTATATTCAGTCCATCTTGCCGTTGTTCTTTTTCAAATAAATCTAAACTATGCAAAACAAATTTTCCCTTCTTTTTTTGGTCTGTCTGGCAGCGATGCTTTACAGTTTTCAAACGACGGACTGGGAATATCATCTTTCGAAAGATAAAAAATTCAGTGTGATGGTACCGGGAAAGCTGACGAATACGCTGGATACGGTGGGAACGGCGATTGGACCTATCTTTTGTAATAACCTGGTGTATCAGGAAAAGGCAGACAGTCTGGCTGCAATTTATTCTTTAAGTCATTGTGAATATCCGACGGGGACGCTGCATTCTGACAGCACGGAACTGACCACCTTATATTTTGATTCGACCGTCGCCAATATGGTCGCCGGAATAGGTGGTACGCTGCTGTACGAATCGGAGCAGAACTACGCGGGCTATCCGGGGCGAATCTGGAAAGTGAGTTATGAAGAAGGAAAAAAATGGGGAAAGTTCAGAGCCTTGATGGTGGAAAATCGGTTGTACATTTTACAGGTTCGGGCGAATAACACGGTGGCGACCCGGGATCATGCGACACGGTATCTGGATTCGTTTACGTTGAGGACTTTTTGAGAGGATTTTAAGTGGATGGTCTTATCCGTTGTTTTCTTATTCCAGATTAATATGGTTTGCGGCGCTTGTTACTGGATCGGGCTACCCGAAAAATTAAGCTTGAAATAAAAAAATCCAGCGTACAATAAACCTCAGATTATTATTCGCTGGACTTTTGAATAAGCTATTTACAATAAGAACTTCTTATTGTAAAAAATAAAACTAATTAGTTCTTTACAAATTTTACTGCTTCTTTTCGGTCTCCTAAATCCAGGGTCACTACGTACATACCGCTGGTTAAATCAGCAATATTAATTTGAGTGTCAGTTCCTTTCATTAATAATTGACCAGTCAAATTTTTAATTTCGTAAGACTGGACCAAAGCTTCACTGGTGATGGACAACAGGTCATTAGCTGGATTAGGATAAACCGATGCTTTAGCAAGATTTTCCAGGTTTTCGGTAGAAGTAGAAAAACTACCGACCACGACATTTCCCAAAGCAGCTTCGTCGGCGGGGTTAGCGTTTGTACCACGGATAATAAAACCGTACTGGATCACTAATCCTGCCGCTAATTCAGCACCCGTTGCACTAACTGTAAATGGTCCACTTTCGGGTAAATCTATAATTTTAGTACCACCGAGTGCATCAGCAAAACCATTATTCGGGTCAAGCGCTTTGATGAAAAAACGGGCGGCATAGCCTTCTGCCAGCGTAGAAGAGATCACATTACCAGAAAAAACGAGATCCTGTCCATTAAATGTTTCACCAGGTTCAACAAAGGTATTGGCTTCCATATCTTTATTTCCCAACATCGTGGTTTGATCCACCCAAAAAGGATCCGTTGGGTTACCGGCATAGGTATTAAAGTTTGGTTGTAGCGTGATGGTATTGTCGGCTGTATTGAGAACGGTTTTTACATCATCTAACGCCCAGAAATCACCGAATGCGTATCCACCTCCATTCGCAGGAAGTTCAAATACATTCATAAAGGCAATCCAGTTCTGAGAGACGTCGACGTCTACACTGTTTTGACCAAAAACAGTCGAGGTGGTTAAAAATAAGGCTAACATACTAGTAAAGATAAATCTCATAAAAAATAAATTTAGGTGGTTAAAAAATAATGAAGCTGCTTTAAAACAACTTCCATACATAGAACAAGTATAACGGAAAAAATCCTAAACTGTTCTAAATGAATATAATAAACTTTGACGGTTTTTTGCTTAAAACGGTTTGTTTGGTAAATTATCTATTTTTTATTTGCACAATCCCTCGTACAGCCACTTTGCCAGCGCTTCCCGGTTTGTCGCTTTTAGAAAACGCTGCTGATCGTAGCTATTACGGATATTCCCCAATTCGATAAAGACCGAATTGGGTTTTACCTCCCGGAGCATATGGAGATCACGCCCACTCAGGGTTCCATGATAATTTCCTTTGGAACGGTATTTTTTATATTTTGCTTTAAAGGTAGTGTGTAAATTTTTTGCCAGCGTTCGCCCTTTGGTAGAGCCGGGAAAGTAGTAGAAGAAAACGTCCGTATTTTCTTTGGTACTACGCGAGTCGATGTGGATACAGACGAGGGTTTGATCTTTAATTCCTTGCTTTTTATGTCTTTCGTACAAGGTGTTGACGGCGTCGGATCGTTGGTAGAGTCGCGTCTTTTGGCTGCGTGGAATTTTATAATTTCCCCAGCAATATTCATCTACATCCCCTTTTAGAATTTCTGCGTCGCGAAGCCCGTCGTCCGGATCTCGGGTAATCATGTAGGCGAGTGCGCCGTGGGAGAGCAGGTGCCGTACCAGGCGAAGGGCCACGTCGTAGGCGTACTCGTCCTCGTAAAGGTTGTATTTTCCACTCTTGCCGATGGCGCCGCTGTCGGGACCCCCGTGGCCGCTGACCACGTAAAAAACCTTGCCACGAAGTTTGTTGTCTACCTGTGGAATATAAGCGTATTTTTTTCCGAAGATGGGAAATTTCCGGTAGCCACTAACGCGGGTGTCCGCTTCGAGTTTGGTGTCAGAGACCAGATTGGCCTCTCTTTCAATTTTTTTCAACCGCTCTCTTCTGGTCTTTTCACTTTCGGCGATGGCCTCTTTTTGTAAATCAGTTAGGAGTTCGTCCACCGTTGGGGTATCCTCGGGAAGATTGGGGGGCGGGAGGTTGACGGGCGGTTTGATGACGACCGGATTTTCCTTTTTACCGGGACCGCCCTGGCAGTCGAGTTCGTGGTATGGCACCCAAAGGATGCTGCTGTTGGCGATGGTCTGACGTCGTAAATTTTTGGCTTTTAAATACTCATTATAGCGTTTGATCCGTAGCGCTTTTTCCCAGCCATCAATACCCAAAGTGGTCTTGATGCTTTTGCCATTATAGTCGTAAATTAAGACGGGAATTTTGTAGGATCGGTTGGTTTTAAGGTTACTTTGGGAATTCAGGCCGTTGAGATCGTAAAACTTTTCCAGGTTACAATTGGCCTTTTCCAGCTTATATCTGGCCAGAAAACGATAGATATTATCGCCGGATCGAGGTTTGACACTATGGAAATAAGGATCCGCAGCTGATAGCGAAGAAACCGCAGAACATAAAAATAGTAGGAGAATGATAGTGTTTTTAAGCGCCATGATATTCAGAGTCGTTTTCTTCAGTTATCAGGTTATCTTTTTGAGTTAGCTAGCAAGATATTAAATTTTAGACTTTTCTGTTTGATTTTAAAGAATAATTAAGGGTTTGGTGCTCCGTGCACTAGTTCTCATTTTGAAACTTGTATGGTCTGCCAACCGTTAAAAACTTGAATGGTATCATTTCGTCCATTCATAAAACATGACGATTACCGAAAACATGGATGAATTTGTTCAAAAAACTATAATCAGCTGGCCACAACGAATGGCAGGGGCGATTGCCGGGTTGATATTTGCCCCGATTTTTGTCTTCGCGGGATTTTTTGCTTTAAAGCACGGAGAAATCAAACACGCCAAAACAACCAATGCCCTCAACGTCGTTATTCACGAGGTGGAAAGTCCAGAGGAGGCACGGGTGGGGGAAGTGTTCAGATACGTGGGAACGGTCTATTCGCCGGGGGAGAGATATCGGGACGAGCAATTTAATTTGGAAATCGATGCTATTAAAGTTTACCGGCAGGTATATAGTTACCAATGGTTTGAACGGGAAAGTGAGCGAAAAAAGCGGACGGCGAACGGAGAGGAAACGACCGAAAAAACGTACACCTACTCGAAAAAATGGAGCCGGACTTTAATTAATTCTGATCGATTTAAAATCCGGGAGGGACACGAAAATCCCAAAACCAGAGCGGCTGAACCTCAATTGTTTGAGCAGGAAGAAATCCTGATGGGCCAATATATTTTACACGAGAAATTCCGCAAAGCCCTCCTTAATTATCGGTTGTTACCGCTCCGGCAAGATATGTTTTCTTCCGTAGAATACATGATCCTGGATACGCTGAATACGGCGATCTGTCCGGGGGATCAACTCAAAACGGATATTAGCAAAGCTTCTTATGGTGGCAGCCGCACCAAAACTTCTTCGCTTTACCTGGGCAATGGAATGCCGGATAATCCACAAATCGGAGATACGAGGATAGAGTACTGGTACCTGCCCACGGAGGTCTATACGGTGGTCGGAGAAAAATCGCGTAACATGATTATTCCCCAATCCAACTCCGATCTTTTTATTCATTCCGAACTTCCTTGTGGTGGTGTCCGGCATTCTCCGTACGGAGATTTTGGGATGCTTTTTTCGGGTGACCAGACCGTAAAAGAGATGTTCCAAATAGTGCACCGGTCGAATGATAAGATGTTTGTGCTATTGCGTTTTATAGGATTGGTTTTTGTAGTGGCCGGATTTGCGATTTTTGGAAATCCGCTGCGATTGTTATTTGGCTGGATTCCATTTTTGGGAGCCATTTGGGAAAAAATTGTATTTAAAATTATGCAGGTACTGGGTACTATGGTAAGTATCGGTATTTCTGTTTACTATTTTCTAAATTACAATAGCATTTCAAATTTGACGATCTATGATCTGTATTTTGTTTTTGCGGTTATTCTGTTTTTATTTTTTATCAATGGCCTGTCGGTAAGTGTACGGGCAAATGGGGGAGAGGTGTTTGCGGAGGACTTTTGATCGGGTGGTATGGGGTGTTCAATTAACGGTGTCTAATCAGTTTGCTCAAATTTATAATTAAAATATTATATTTATAATTAGGTGTTAATCAGATTGTTAGTGAGTTTACTCTAAAAAGTTTAATTGGTAGGTATTTTTGCCCTTTAGCTAGTTTGCCTGTTGGCTAGTTGGCTTCCCTTTATCATATTTCACGTATGAGAGAAGCTAACTAGCTAACCAGCAAACGGGCTTTAAAAAACGTTTACCAAACCTTTGGAAATCTGTACCATAGTATTCAGGTTGATCTCAGAGGTTTAGTAAACGTGCTGTTCCGTGCCAATTGAGTAATACTGGCTTATTGCTTTATCAGTTTTTCGTACGCGATGGTTTCTCCGTCAATTTCCACCAAAACAACGTACATACCAGCGGCTAAATTTTGCCCGACCGAAGTTAAACCATGGTTTTCAAAGTTAACCGTCTCGGTCAGTCTGCCCATAAAATCGTAGACCAGCAAGCGCCCAGTTTGGTAATTGGCCTGGTAGTCAATGGCTACCTGAAATTCCGTGGCGGAAGGATTTGGATAAACCTTCATCTCGGTCAGATTTTGCGTAAGCTCCTCATTATTGGTGACCATGATGACGACTTCTTCGGTGGTGGTGGTAGAACCACAAGCGTTTGAGACGTTAAGGACGACACCATAAACACCGGGTCCGGGATACAAATGGATGGGATTTGGCAGGGTGCTGATCGTTCCATCCAAAAAGTCCCAGGTATAATTTTGCGCGTTGGTGGCGTTACTGCTAAACACCACTTGTCCTCCTCCTACTACCTCGTAGTCAATATCTGCCGTTGGATTTGAGAAGGTAGTCACATTGATGGTTTGTGCTAACATAAATGTTCCGTTCGGAGTGGAGGTATTAAGCGTTACCTGGTAGTCACCAGGATCGGAATAGGTAATGACCGGATTTTGTTCGGTGGAAGTTGTTGGATTACCTCCCGCAAAAGTCCACAACCATTCGGTGGTATTGTCATTGGGGTCGGTAAAATTAATTTCAAAAGGATTACAGCCCGAGGTGGCGGAAGTAGTGAAAATCTGCGGTTCTGCGGCGTCTCTTACTAAAAATCCGTCAATGCCGGCTTCAACTACGTTCCCTGAATTTTGGAGATCTGAGGTTTCAAAGATAATTCTCATATTATCGGTAATCGCAATGAAATCCGCCAGGTTGTATTTAATTCTTGGGCTCCAGCCATCATTATTTCCGGCAAAGGTGACGATCGTTGTCTGGGTAATACCGTTGTCTACTTTAACCTCCAGCTGATCGTTGGGCTGACCATTTCCAAAATCATTAAAAAACCAATAGTGAAAACTTAGTTCCGGAGTGGTGTAACCGCTCAACGCCATAACTGGGGAAGTCAATCGTGTGAATCCGTTGTCTACGTCATCCTGACCGGCGGAGCCACCACCGTTTCCAGTTACGTAGGCCTGATCGCCCAGATCTCCGGCAATATCATTACCGGGGGCTACGGGGTTATTGGCCACAAAGGTTCCTACGGGTATTCCTCTTTCCCAGATACCACCTGAAGCAGAACTGGCTACCTCCCAGTCCAGATTAAAGATAAAGTCATCCTTAAAACCAGGGATTAATTCTATGATGGTAGTCTCTGCGGATTCAGCTTGTATCGTGACAATTTTTTCGTGGTAACCCCAGATGGCGAAACTGGCCTCGTAAATGCCATTGACAAGTGGGCGCGAAATGTTTCCGTTTCCATCCGTATTATCTTCAATTGTCAAGCTTTGTCCCCGTAGACTTACCTGTGCATTGGTAATGGGCAAACCTGTTACGGCGTCTACGACCTGTGCGGTAAACTGTGTAGTGGCCAACGGTTGTAATTCAACATCCTGAATGAGCAAAACACCATTTTCCAATTCAACATTAACAATGGCAGTTTCGTAACCAGGGTGTGAGTAAGTAGCCGTAAAGTTTCCAGCCAGTACTTGTCCCGTTTGGTATTCGCCCGAAAGCGAGCTGTTGGCAAAATTGACTTGTGAAGAACCAATGACTACGCGGGCATCGCTTACCGGAGCACCGGTCACGGCGTCGGTGATGGTTCCTTCGAGGTGACAGGCCCGTACGTAGTTGGGAGTTAACACAAAAAATCCCTGATTGATATCGGAGACGACCACGGTGCCACTCGTAAAATAAGGATAGACGCCCCAGGCGCCACTGCCTTCTTCTCCGGGCAATAAGGTATCAAAATTTCCAACTTCAATGATATTACCGGGGCGACTGGCATCGGCCAGGATACAACCATCGGTGTAGTAGGAAATAATTAAAAAGTCATCCCACACAAATACATTATGGGGTAAAACGCCCTGATTGATGGTGGAGAGTGGCCGGAATTGATCCAGTTCCTGAATATCATCCAGATTGGAAATATCGTAGACACCAACGGGCGCATCACCCACTTCATCGGTGGTAAAGACCACGTTACTATCGTCACTCAACCAGGCGTTGTGTGTAAAATCAAAAGGGGTTGGCTGGGTCGCTAATAATTGGACATTATTGAGATCGGTGATGTCGTAGATAGCGAGGTCTCCCTCGAAAATTTCCGAGCTGTAAAGTTTATTGTCACGGACATAGGTATCGTGTGAATACACGGGTGGTGCCGCGGCGATATAAGTCGGGTTGGCCGGATCGGTGGCCAGATCGATAAAGAATACCCCTCCATTGTTCAGATTACATCCCGAGAGGTGACCGACGCCATCAACATCAATAAAAATATTGTGACACGGACCGAGCTGGTCGCCAAGTTCAACAATAAATGGTTCCCACCGGAAGGCATCGGCCTCGGTAATCTGACCGGGGAGATTGCTCAGGTCGATGACGTTGATTCCGCCACCCGTTTCGTTGGTTACGTACGCGTAGGTATCCCAAACTTTGATGTCCCGCCAGATTGATTCGGGGCCCGGCAGGAATCCTTTGTCTTCGGGATTGTCGGGATCGGTGATGTCAAAAATGGCGGTACCCGTGGCCGAACCTACGAGGGCGTATTCGCGGCCATCTGCTTCGTACCCCCAGATGTCATTGAGTCGTTGTGGAAAATTAACTTCCGCCCGCAGGGTCATATTGAGTTGAGCGGCCAGTGGCAATGTAAAAATTGCGGCAAGTAACAGTAAACATATTTTTTTCATAAAGAATAAAGTGATTTGAATGAAATTACGCGACCTATTAGGAATTGCGCAGCTTCGGTAAAAGTTATTTCATGAAATATTCCGGTTAAACCGTAAAGATAGCTTTAATACGTATTAAAATACCCACTTATTAGGTCTTGCAATGTCAAAAGGCTGACACATAGTAAATTACCTTTTGTATTGCCCGAGGCACTAGTGCCTCGGGCATAAATTAATTGAGCATATGGACTGGTAATTTTAAATCTGCTCTGCGTTAGAAAATTCCTCATTATGCTACGGCATAACTCCGGATTTTCTGCCTTGATCAGCTGTAAAATTACTGCCTCC
>CALLLR010000180.1 GCA_938008185.1 uncultured Saprospiraceae bacterium | reverse complement strand
TATACCACCACCAATGCGGAAGCGACGTAATAAAATATTATCTTCAAAACGTTGAAAAAGCAGGCGATTATTGACTGTTTTATAGCCAATGTCCTTATTTTCGGCAAAGAAAGCTTCACCTACAATTCCTAAATTAGGATTGTTACCAATGGTGGGCAGCGTGTAGCTGATTTCGTATTTTCGGGTAAACCCGAATTGAACAACGGTTTTTAGTCGATCTCTTCTACCTGTTAAATTGATGTGATAAAAACGCATACCGTAGTTGACTCTACGAAGCGAACGATTCTGTTCTACCCACCATATATTAAAATTTCGATCTGCTAATTCAAAAATGGGAGCAGGATAGAAAAACCAGTTTTCCTGAAAATTTATCGCTATTTTTATTTTTCCAAAATCATCATTCCATTCTTTAATATTTATTTTAACCAGAATAAACAACCCTGTATTTAATAATTGCAGACGATTTGTTTCTATTACCACTGCCAGATCCGTTACCGCTATGACATCTCCTTCTTTGAGATCCATTTCACGTAAAATGGTTTGGCGTTTTGTCTTGCGATTACCTTCCAGAGTGATTTCGGAAATAGTAATAGAATCACGTTGTGCAAAGACACCATTAACTGTAAAAAGGAGGGAAATCCAGATTAAAAACCGTAGAAGGGAGGAAGTAATTGAATCAGACATTCAGGTAGGACATGAGAGAATCATAGCGATCCCGCAAGCTATCAAAATAGGCTGCTTCCTGAAAAGAGGCTTTGACGTGCAAATCAAATCTTTCGAAAGAAGCAATGATACGTTGAATCTCCGGACGATTAATTTTCAGCGTTACATCAATCAGGGTGGAATCGATAGAAGAGGTGATAAAAGTACTGAGGATCACCGAATTTTCGTCTTCCACAATTCTGGCTAATTGTGACAACGAATAATCTCTTTTTGTCATCTCTAAAACAATAATGCTACCAGGCTCCTTAAAAGACCCAACACTGGCAAAAAAGCGCAGTAAGTCTTCCTGAGAAATCAAGCCCAAATATTCTTTTTCGTTATTTACTACCGGAATAGTAGTCAATTGGTAATCACTCACCAGTCGCAATACTTCGTAAAGGTGGTCACTACTTTTGACATAAGGTCGATTGATAGACAATTTATAAGATCCTACGGCTTCTTCGACGTCATGATCTAAAATATCATCTTCGGAAATTAATCCAAGTAATTCGGTATTATTAACAATCGGCAGGTGTTTGACATAAAAATCACTCATCACACTGAGTGCGTCTTCCCCAGTATCCGAAGTTCTAAGGGGGACGATGGTTTGTGATAAAAGATTGTTGGCAATCACGCTGGTAGATTTTAGATCAATTTATTGTAAAAAATTCGTAGAGTATATGTACTTAACGAGAAAAATACGCGACTGTTGGAGTCAGAAGCACATTTAAATTAAAATAGCAATATGGCTGACAGTTACAGTCTGAAGTTCAGAATAACAATTTTTTCTCTTCAGAACCAAAAGTGCACTTAAAGTTGATAATTGTAAAGGGAAATTGATATTATTTTTCGCTAATGTAAAAATTAGCTAATTGATTAGCCTAGTAACCTCTTTTTTTGCAAGGTAAATTCCTCTTCGGTCAGGAGTCCTTGTTCTCTTAGTTCCGCCAATTTTTTGAGTTGTTCCAAAAGGTTTTGACTTTCTAATATATTTCCAGAATTATTTTCGGGTGTCTTTTGGCCGAGTCGGTATCTGTTTTTTTCGAAGTCTTCAAATTCGTCCTGAATTCGCAGAAAAGCCAAGGCATCATGAGTTTTTATTTTTCCAAAATCCGAAAAACCCAGAGCAGTTGCCTGATCCAGATGTTCAAAAGCTTTTTCCTTTTGTTCGGTCAAAGAGTAAGCACAAGCCAAATTAAAATGAACGGCAATATCTTTAGGATTAATTTGTAGCGCCTTATTAAAATCTTCGATCGACCCCTCGTAATCGTAGTCTTTGTATTTTTCTATCCCACTGTTTTTGAAGGGATTACTTTTAGGCTTCGGAGTAGGTCTGCTGGCAGGGCGTTCGTAATTCCGACGGGCAGGGCGCTGATATTCCGGTTGGCGGTTACGACGATTATAATCTCTTTCGCGACGACGATTGTCCGGTTGATTTCGGGGGCCGTTACCATTTGGGTTTTGATTATTGGTAGCTGATTTGAAAATAACGAAAGCCACAAAAGCAAAAATCATTAGTGGTACGGGCATACCGAACGCTGTCAGAATGATAAATAGAAAAAATATAGTACCTGGGTTAATGTCTTTCATTTCATAAAATTGAGCATCACAAATATACGACTATCCGAGCAATTTCTTTTTTTGCGCAACAAATTCTTCTTCCGTCAGCAGGCCACGTTCTCTTAAGGAGCCTAATTGCTTAATTTGTTCTAATAAATTGGGCGTATCAGAAAGTAAATCTTTGTTTTTTTTTGGTGCTGCTTTGCGTGGATTCATCACACGACTTTCCAATGCTTCGTATTCGGGCTGCAGTCGTAGGTAGGCAAGTGCGTCGTGGTTGCGGATACGGTGGTAGTCTTTAAATCCTAATTCTATGGCTCGATTAAGGTAATAATATGCTTCTTCTTTTTGCTCCAGCAATGAATTGGCGCAAGCCAGATTAAAGTGGACAGAAATATCGTTGGGTTCTGTCTCCAGCACTTTTAAAAAATCTTCAATTGCCTCCTCGTATTCGTAGGCTTTATACCGTTGAATACCACTGGCTTTGTAAGGGTTCATTTTATTGTAGTCCGGCCGTTGAGCAGCCGGTCTGCGGTTGCGAGGCGCCGAAGTATTACGATAATCTTCAGCCCGATGCTGGCGGGAACGACGATCTTGTTGGCGACTGTATTCGTAATTTTCTTTTTCATCTATTTCTTCCCGACGCTGCAACTCAACGTATTTGGAATTATATTTCAGGTCAAAAATTTTTTGATCCATAAAAAGAAAAACGAAAAAATCTATGATCTGTAATAACACAGATATTCCGACTAGCGAGAGTACACAATATAAGATACCCAGTTTGGTTTGTCCAAGATAGAAACGGTGTGCACCAAACATGCCGAGAAAAAAGGAGAATAATACAACTATGTTTTTGTCTTTCATCATTGCTTTAACAAACTGACCCGGGATGAAGTTGCTTTTTATTTAAATATTTTACAAGTCAAAACGGTAAAATCATCCGGATAATTCTGTCTTCCTTTAAAAACCTCAATACGATTCATCAGTTCCTGATTGAATATTTTAGCCGACAGTGCTGTTTTGTCTTTCACGAAATCCAGTAAAGCCTCTTCGTCAAAATAAGCCTCTGCGTCGTTTTGCATATCTGTCAAGCCATCTGTATAAGTTAAAATCGTCGTATCTTCGGTAATTAATACCTCCCCTAAATCCATAAATGGTATTTCAGGAAAAGAACCTAAAATGGTACAACCTTCTCTGAGTGTATCCATTCTATTTTTTGAAAATAAGACGGGCGGATTATGTCCCGCATTACAGTAGGTCAACTTTCCGGTATCGCGTTTGTACACGCCAATAAAAAAAGTTAGATGTTTATCCCCTTTGGTAATTCGAAACAGGGAGGTATTTAATTCTCTGACAAAGGTTTCCAGTTTGGTACTAGCCATGAGAATACTATGGAAATTAGCCTGAAAATTAGCCATGAGTAAAGCAGCAGCCAATCCTTTTCCAGCAATATCAGCGATACAAAAAACCAGGGTTCCGTCCTCAAATTCTACGTAATCAAAATAGTCCCCTCCCACGCTTTGGTGGGGCTTATAAATACTATCAAGTTGATAAAACTCATTATCAGGCAAATGATCGGGAATCAGCAAATGCTGCATATCTCCAGCTAATTCCATTTCACGATTATACCTTTCTTGTTCAATTTGCTGTTTAAATAATCTTTTATTCTCAATAGCCACCGCAATGATATTGGTGATCGTGGTAATGAACTGTACCTTATTATACATGTCCTCATCTTCTTCAAAACCACCAATAAAAGTATAAGCGATTGGTTGTTCTTTGTGTAGCACCGGAATAACTACATCAAATTCTTTGATTAACTCATGGGTTTCGTTTCCTTCCAGCATTCTCAATCGTTCGTATTCTACGAGTTTTTTGGAAAGATCCATTTCCGTCATCTTTTTCGAAATACCGATATATGAAATGCATTCCCAACCTTTTTCCGATTGAATATACAATGCCATTTTTTTTATACCCATCTCCCAACTCAAAAATGAGTTGTACATATCGTATAATCCCTGATCTGAAACATTGCTGTTAATAGCTTGTGTAATATTTAACAAGCGATTAATTTGCAACTGTTTTAGATGCAGCTCTCTTTCCAGAGATTCCATTTTCGACATTTCCTTGCGGAGATTTGTTAGTTTTGCCATGATAGTAGTTATCAGTTTAAGGGAATGGAAATCATATTTGTTGGTTTACATCTAAAGCGTCTCTTAGTCCGTTTCCAATTAAATTAAATGCCAGTACCATTATCATAATAGCCAGCGCTGGAACCAATGCTAAAAATGGCTTGCCTCCTATGGCAAATCCATAATTTTCGTTGAGCATCGTTCCCCAAGAGGGGTTAGGGGGTTGGATACCAAACCCTAGATAACTAAGTCCCGCTTCGATTAGAATTGCCGTAGCAAAATTAGCCGCCGCAATTACCATGATTGGGCCCAGAATATTCGGAATAATATGTTTTAATAAAATTCTTGGCGTAGAAAATCCCATTACCTGAGCCGCTTCGACAAACTGTATTTTTCGGTAGGTCAGCACTTGTCCGCGTACTATTCTGGCTACATCTACCCACATTGTCAACCCAACAGCCAGAAAAATAATTCCTACACCACGTCCCAATGCCAACACAATTGCAAAGACCAGCAAAAGCGTGGGGATAGACCATACCGTATTGATCAACAACATGATTATATCATCCACTTTTCCGCCTAAATAGCCAGCAATTGCTCCTAGTAAAATTCCAATGGTGAGCGAAATAATTACGGCAATAAATCCGGTTAGGAGCGAAATTCTCACCCCTAACAAAAGTCTGCTCAACATATCTCTCCCGTATTTATCTGTACCAAGAATGAATGTTTTTTCTACAATATTTTTTTCTACGATTAGTGTTTGTAATTTGTCAATTCCCAATTTAGATTTTTCTCCGGAAAATTGAGTGAAGATTACTTCGTTGTTGTTAAAAACAGGTTTTTCATCGTAAGATAAAGCGTATAAAACCTCTACCAGTGGTATCCCTAAAGTTTGTCCGTCCACTGCCTGATTGGTGGTCGGATTTTCTCCAGCGTATCGAACGACCAAGATAGAATCATTCCGAAAATTATAGTGATTTATCGGAATCTGTTGATACAGGTTAGGTTGTCCAAAAGCCAATTTTTTTAAAAAACCTCTTTTTTCCACCTCCTTATTTTTACGAACTTTCAGTAGGGTAGCCGTAAATCCAGGGTCCGCCAGTGCTACGGCAGAAATCTGTTCATTTACCTGAGGACTATCGTCAGGCGAAATGGTGTATCCTAATATTGCAACAATTATAGCTATTCCAATAACTAAACAGCCCAATACAGCCGGTTTGTTTTTAAACAATCGTCGTAGTGCTTTTCGATTAGGAGCGTCCGCCGTATTTTTATCTTTTAAAGAAGTCATAAAAATGGTTGTACTACGTAAAGGTAGAAAAAATTTATGGTCATTTTTTTACTTTTACAGGATGAAAATATTATTGGTAGAACCATTTTTCGTCGGAAGTCATGCTGCCTGGGCTAAAGGTTACCAACAATTTAGTCAACATGATGTGGAAATACTGAGTCTTCCAGGTCGTCACTGGAAATGGCGAATGTACGGTGGAGCGGTCAGTCTGGCCCAACAAATGAAGCAACTCAAGTTTAAACCGGATTTGTTATTGGTCACAGACATGCTCGATTTGACTACCTTTTTGGCACTTACAAAAAAACATACTGCTCATATTCCGGTCGTTATTTATTTTCACGAAAATCAGATTACTTATCCATGGTCGCCCGCCGATGCGAACAAAAAAATGGAACGCAATAATCAGATTGGTTTTTTAAATTATACCAGTGCGCTAGCCGCAGATTGGGTTTGTTTTAATTCTGATTATCACCATGATGATTTTTTAAATGCCTTGCCAGCATTTTTGCGGCAGTTTCCGGATTTTCAAGAATTGGACTTGGTAGATTTTATTCGGCATAAATCCAGTGTTTTACCGTTGGGGATGGACTTAAGGAAATTTGATCAATATAAGGTTGAAAAATTTAATGATATTCCAATTATTCTATGGAATCACCGTTGGGAATATGATAAAAATCCTACTTCTTTTTTTGAGGTTTTATTTCAATTAAAAAAAGAAAAAATAGCTTTTAATTTGGTGGTATTAGGAAAAAAATATCAGCAATCTCCTCCGATTTTTACGGAGGCAAAATCTTATTTGAAAGAAGAAATCTTGCATTTTGAGTATGCCTCTGATCTCGCTACTTACGCAAAGTGGCTTTGGCAGGCGGATATCTTACCTGTTACAAATGTCCAGGATTTTTTTGGTGGCAGTATCGTCGAAGCCATCTATTGTAATACTTATCCCATTTTACCCAATCGACTGGCATATCCGGCACACATTCCGTTAGAATATCACCAAAAGCATTTTTATGAGGATACGGGCGAACAGTTTTATCTCAAATTAAAAAGAGTCCTAAATGATTTTAAAGTCTCGCCAACTGCTTTTGGGATAAAAAATTACGTTCATCATTATGATTGGCGTATCTTTGCACGCGCTTACGATGATTTTTTTTCGAATATAGTTTCTGACCATCATAAACTTCACTAAGGTATGTCTTCGATCCTTTATCAAAATAAAAAAATCCGATATCAGGTTTCTGGTGATGGACAGCCGGTGGTCTTATTACACGGATATTGTGAAGATCGACAAATGTGGGATCATTTTATTCCCTTATTACCTTCCGCAAAATATATTACTATTGATTTACCCGGATTTGGTAAATCGGAAGTAATCCCTGATATTTCACTTTCAGAAATGGCGGAGGCGGTTATGATTGTTATGAAAGAATTTAATATAGATAAAACCATTTTGATTGGTCACAGTATGGGTGGATATATTAGTCTGGCTTTCGCAGAAAAATATCCAGCATCTCTCACTGGTCTAGGTTTATTTCATACCCATCCTTATGCCGATACAAATCTCCAAAAAGCTTCTCGTAATAAGCGTATTGATTTTCTAAAACGTAATGGAGCAGCTCATTACGCCAAGCAATTGATTCCTAAATTATTCCCGGCGGGATTTTCTCGCTTCAATAATTTTTTGGTAAATAATCTTATTTATCGTGCCAGCAGATTTCCGGTAGAGGGCTTGATTTGTGGACAACAAGCAATGCGAGACCGACCAAATCGTACCGAGGTTTTGACTAAAATAACTTGTCCAGTGCATTTTATTATTGGTAAAAAAGATACAACGATAGATAAAAAAAGAGCCTTAGAACAAACAACTCTTGCCTCTAAATCTTTAGTT
This sequence comes from uncultured Saprospiraceae bacterium, assembly GCA_938008185.1. Taxonomy (GTDB): domain Bacteria; phylum Bacteroidota; class Bacteroidia; order Chitinophagales; family Saprospiraceae; genus JALZUU01. The sequence goes on along the minus strand of CALLLR010000180.1, from coordinate 1,552 downwards.
CATATTTTGCCAGAGGTGGGTCATATGGGCATGTTTGAACAACCTAGAAAAACAGCTGAAATGGTGCGTGAATTTATCAACCATTGCCTGGAAAGTTAAACGTTGTAAAATTCAATTAAAGCAGCTATTATCCGACACTATTCATTCAATGCTTGACCTTTTTACTAACGTATCCTATCTTTAACTCATGAATCCATTTTTAGTGGCGTTGGCAGTAGCTCCCGCTTTAATCATTTGCTTTGTTATTTATCGGATAGATCGTTATGACAAAGAATCTCACTGGCAATTAATTATTTGTTTTATTTTAGGTATGCTGGTTACTTATCCGGCGATGCAGCTGGAAGCCTACGGTGAATCTTTTGGATTAAACCAACCCGGTCATCTGGGCAAATTAATTTTACTTTCTTTTGTAGTCGTGGGTCTTACCGAAGAGCTGGCTAAATTTGTAGCTTTAATAGGGTATGCTTACCCACGTCGTGCGTTTAACGAACCGTTGGATGGAATCGTTTATTCGGTCATGATATCGATGGGTTTTGCGACGTTGGAAAATATCATTTATGCAGATCGTTTTGGGTTAGAGACTACGGTACTCCGAGCATTTACTGCCGTACCGGCGCACGCTGTTTTTGGTGTATTTATGGGATATTATGTTGGATTGGCAAAATTTTCTAAAGAAAGAAAAATTATATTAATTGCGACTGGTGTTTTTTTGGCAGCCGTCATACACGGACTGTACGACTTTTTTATTTTACAAGAATATTACGACTGGCTGATGGTTTTTGCCACCTTAACCTTGTGTATTAGTCTTTATTTTGCCATTCGACTGGTTAGGTTACATCAGGCTAATTCTCCTTTTCGCTACCAAACGGGCACGGACACTGTTACTTCAAAAAGCCCCACTGATGTAGAAGAGGCGCAAATTATTGGGACCAACGAAGTTACAGACGAAATAATTAAAGAAATGAAGAAGGATGCTAATCCCTAAGTTTTTCATTATTGGCGTGACGGTCCCGATCTCTTTTCGTTTTTTTCTCCAGATTTTTTACCAATGCCTCTGATAAATCAATTCCCGTTTGGTTAGCCAAACATATCAGGACAAATAATACATCCGCCATCTCATCCGCCAGATCCTGAGGAGCAGATGCTGCCGCCTCTTTGCTTTTAAAAGATTGTTCGCCGTAAATCCGAGCCATGAGACGTGCTACTTCACCGACTTCTTCGGTCAAAATAGCCGTATTGGTAAGTTCATTATAATAACGTATCCCAATTGAATTGATCCACTCATCTACTATTTTTTGTGCTTCCGCAATTTTCATTTACTCTTTATTTTTTGAATCCATACAAATCGTTACTGGTCCGTCATTGATTAAGGCCACTTTCATATCCGCCCCGAAGGTTCCGGTTTCTACCATCAATTGACTCACTTGTTGAAGATTTTTAACGAAGGATTCGTAGAGTGGAATGGCAACATCCGGACGAGCTGCGCGAATATAAGACGGTCGATTACCTTTTTTTGTACTCGCAAAAAGAGTAAATTGACTAATTACTAACA
>CALLLR010000179.1 GCA_938008185.1 uncultured Saprospiraceae bacterium | reverse complement strand
ATCAATATATGATATTCTTCCGGTATTTGGACGCCCTGAAAATGGTTGGTCAAACCATAAAGCAGGATGATAGTGAGAATAAAGCCTAGTGCAAGAATTATTTTTGCCTGGGTTTTGGGCGTTATGTTTAAAATATTTATTTGCATCTTTTTATAGTGAATAGAAGCGATATGACCAAAAAAAGAAAAGATGGCCAATCCGTAATACGGAATAAAAAACAGATTTAGGGGGGAAGTATTTAAGCCGGCAACGCCAAAATAAAAATTGGTGTCAAGGTGTAAAACATATCGTCCAGCTAAAACAGCACTCAGATGAATGATAAAAAAAAGAGCTAAATAAAGACCCGTCCAGATTTGTAGTTTGTCAAATCCTCTTTTAGCTGATTTTCTATTTTTTCTGAATAATTTAAATCCCGAAATAATTTGAATTCCCACCGCCACCAGTAAAATGGTTTCTGCAATAACGTTTCTATAAATAAGCCTTAACTTATTCATCATTTCAATATGCTCCGCAGCGCCAAATAGCGCAAAAAAATGATTCAACAAGTGTATGGTTACAAAAACGGAAATTGTAACCCCGGATAAATAATGTACTTTTTTTAACGTCATAGCTTTTACTTTTTTATTGCTCCAAAATCAAAAGGAAACGGTCCCGTAGAGTGTGTCAGCGGGCTGGGCTTACATTGGGCCTGCCTACCGGATTAGATAGAATAGAGGGGTGGGCGGCCAAATGACACACTTCGTTGAATAGCCCCAAAAGGGAAGCATCGTTTTCCTAAAACTAACGATCTATTGGTAATTATCATACAAAACTCCAAAAGTTTCTTACAACGCTTATTTTAGGCCACCTTTTTAATTTCAAAAACCCTATCTTGGGAGTCAATAAAAACAAAAGCCTTGAACCTCAACAACCTACCTCGAATAGGGTATTACACGCTATTCATCTTATTTTTGCTATTTCCTTGGGCCGCCGAAGCACAATCGGTGGTTATCAACGAATTCTCCGCCTCGAACATTAGTGGGCTGGACGATAATGAAGGCAAGTTTCCCGATTGGATCGAATTGTATAATACGACCAACGCCACGGTCAATCTTACTGGCTATTACCTGAGTGATAAAATTGACAATCCAACAAAATGGCAGATTCCTGCCGGCGTGTTCATCACCGCGAATGATCACCAGGTCTTTATTTGTGACAGCCGGGATGAAATGACTTTTTCCGGCATTCATACCAATTTTAAGCTCACCCAAATGAAGCAGGAATATATCGTGTTGAGCGATCCTTCCGGAACACCCATTGATTTTATCCAGATGGTTAATCCTACGCAACAAGATCACGCCCGCGGACGGTTGACGGACGGAGCGCCCGACTGGGGCGTCACGACCCAGCCTTCTCCCAATCAGCCCAACTTCAATTTTAAAAAAGAATATACCGATGCACCCGTTTTTTCGCAGCCGGCGGGATTTTACAATGGTTCGGTTACCCTGTCTTTACTCGGAGGAGCAAATGTGCAGATTCGGTATACCCTGGACGGGGAGGAACCGGATAATACCAGCCCGCTTTACAATAATCCTATTAACATAACGAATACAACGGTTGTCAAGGCCAAAGCTTTTCCAACCGTGGATACGCACGCGGCAAGTTTTACCATGGTGAATACTTATTTTATTAATGAAAATCATTCGCTGCCGGTTGTCTCCGTTTCTTCCGATCGGGTAGAGACCCTTTTGAACGGGAATGATTTTGATCGAAACTATATTACCCATATTGAGTATTTTGAAGACGGCAACCGGGTGTTTGATATGCTCGGACATTTTCGCTCTCATGGCAATGATTCCTGGAATCTCAACCAGCGGGGCATTCGTTTTTACGTCGAAGACGATTATGGCTACGCTCATAAAATTGATCATCAACTTTTTCCAACTTCTGACCGGACCGATTTTGATGTCTTTATTTTAAAAGCCAGTGCTTCCGATAATTTTCCCAATGCGCAGCTTCAATGGGATCGTCCTTCCTGCCATCTCCGGGACGCTTACGTACAGGAACTATCGGATCGCCATGATCTGAATCTGGATGAGCGCCGTTACCGTCGTTGCGTAATGTACGTAAACGGTGAATACTGGGGAATCTACGAAATGCGGGAACGGATCGATTCGGACTATACCAATTATTATTACGATCAGGGTGAAAAATGGGTCGATATGCTCGAATATTGGGGTGGATTAGATACGCGCTACGGCGCAGAAGATGATTGGGAAACACTCTATAACTTTATGGTGCAAAATGATTTATCGATTCCTGCCAACTACGATTTTGTTACCGAAAGACTGGACGTTAGTAGCTTGATTGACTACGTAATTCTAAACACATTTGTGGTTAACACCGACTGGCTCAACTGGAATACCAAATGGTGGCGCGGACGAAAAAATGAAGGAACTGGCTGGCGATATTGTCTTTGGGATATGGATAATATTTTTGGCCTGGGTCAAAATTTTACCGGTCTTCCTGATGTCACCTGGCAGAGTGATCCTTGTGATGTAGAAGGTGTTTTTGGGGAGGTGGATGATTCGGATATTGGCCATATTGAAATGCTGGTAGCCTTATTTGAAAACGAAAATTTCTTTCAACAATATGCCAGCCGTTACGCAGATTTAGCCGCTACGACTTTTAGTTGCGAAACAATGCTGGGATTATTAGATGAGATGATCGCCGAAATTGAACCGGAGATGCCCCGGCAAGTTGAACGCTGGAATGGTAACCTGGACGATTGGTACGAAAACCTGGATTCCCTCCGTTTACAAATTCAAAATAAATGCGTCGTCGTCGTAAATCAGGTGGCAGACTGCTACGAAGAAGAAGGATTGACGGGACCTTTCGATATTCTTGTGGATGTTTTTCCTCCCGCCGGCGGACGGGTACAAATGAATAGCGCCATCGGTACCGCTTATCCCTGGACGGTCGCTTATTTTGGTGGTATTGATTTGAATCTAACCGCATTGCCCGAAAATAATTTTGCGTTCTCCCACTGGGAAGTCGCCAATAATATTTTTGGTCCCGACGAAATGCAGATCGCCATCAGTATGAGCCTGGAAACGGGAGATACGATTGTTGCTAATTTTTTAGATATCAATTGTGGGATTATGCTCGAAATTAATGGCCCTACGCAAGTTTGTGAGGGTAGTGATTTTAGTTTAAATGCAACCCAAGGATTTGCTGCTTATTTATGGTCTGATGGTAGCGAAGGAACGGAGCTTCTGGCGACCGGTCCGGGAACTTATGGACTAACGGTAACCGATGATGACGGTTGTTTTGGCGTCGCCAGTTTTGTCGTCAATGGCTTTCCAACCGTAGATTTACAAATTTTAGGAAGCCTTAGTATTTGTGATCAGGGCACCACCAGTCTGGTCGCTACGCCTGGTTTTGGTCAATATGCCTGGTCCAATGGAAGTAACGCAGCAACCATTGTGGTAACTACGCCGGGCGAATATACGGTGAGTGCAACGGACGATAATAATTGTGTGGTGACGACTGGTGTGCTAGTCGAAGCAACGGAAGAAGTCGTTCCGGTTATTTTGGGACCAACGGGCATCTGCTCGGGTGGAACGGGCAACTTGACCTTATCCGAATCCTACGCGGAATATCAATGGAGTGACAATTCCAGTAATCCGGGATTGTCCGTTACTGCTCCCGGCAACTACTTTGTGACCGTTACAAATGCTAGTGGTTGCACCGGAACTGCGAACTTTACCGTCACGCCCGGATCCGAATTAGACCTTACGGGTACAGGCCTCACGGCAGTTTGTTCGGAAGGACAACCAGCTGTCTTGGGTTTGGCAAATACTTATTCAAATTACCAATGGTCTACGGGAAGTAGTCAAAATACTATTAGTGTAAATAACTCAGGAACGTATTCGGTGACCGTTACGGATGCCCAGGCCTGCACGGGAACCACGGATTTTACCATTACGGATTTAGAAATTCCAGCGACCAGTGAGACGGTCAGTCTTTGTTACGGCGGAACGTACAATGGCGTAGCGTACACCGAAAGTAGTCAGCTCAATCTCAATTTGACCAGCTACCGGGGATGCGATAGTTTACACCTGATTAACTTACAAGTGAGTCCGGAAATAACGATTTCATTCAGTACCACTGGAGCCTGTTCGGGACAAGGATATATCGCCACGGAAGCATCGGGTGGGATGGGTGGACTGAGTTACCAGTGGAATACCGGAGCGATAACGGCGGATTTACCGAATGTTGCATCAGGTACCTATACGCTGACCGTCACCGATGCCGCGGGCTGTAGTCAGCTGGGGACAACGACGATCGATGCGGGAACGGCGATAGCATTCAATCCCGTAGTTGAAAATGTTAGTTGTGAAAATGCAGAAGATGGAATGATCATACTGGAAATAACGTCGGGTACACCACCATACATAGTCAACTGGTCAAACGGTGGGACTGGAGTTCTGCAGGAAAATTTACCCGTAGGAGATTATGTTTTTGAAATTATGGATGCCAATGACTGTAATCTGATTGGATCCATTACGGTTGGTAGCTCGGGAGCGATCACGCCTAGCGTAATTACCACGGGTACCCAATCCAATACCGGATCGGCGATCGCCAATGTTTCCGGTGGACAAGGTCCCTATACTTATCAGTGGAGTAATGGCGCGACGGGTATTTTTGTGGAAAATCTGACCCGGGGTAATTATAGCGTTACGGTTACAGATGCGAATGGTTGTACGGGCATGGCAGACTTTTTTATCGACTATCCGACGGCGACGGAGTTGCCGGAATTTTTGACTTTATTCCGAATTTTTCCCAATCCGTCCAATGGAATATTTAAAGTGGATTTGACCTTTGAAAATTCGTTGTCAGTAGATTTGAAAATAGTGGATTTGAATGGCCAAGCCATATTTTTAAATCAGGCGATAGGACGTGCAATCAATGTAGATGTGGATATTTCCCGGGCGGCGGCGGGCACGTACTTTTTGGTAGTAGAAAGTGAGCATGGCGTAGCGGTGAAGCCGGTAGTGATTACAGGATTTTAAGAATAGGGTATTATTCTTTTTAGTATTATTGAAATGTTAGTTAATTATTTTGTCTTTTCCTTTCGTTGTTCTACTCAAAGAATAAACAACTTCATTGTGTACTTAGTGCCCCGAAAAAATAGTTTATGAAATATGTTCGGTATTTATTTCTTTTATTATCCCTTGTAGTTTTAGCTATCGCAGGTTTTTATTTTTGGCTTCAAACATCCATGAATAGCCTGATAGAACATGATAAATCGGCAACGTACATTACGATTGAGCAGGGATCCTCCGCTAATCAGATATTGAATGTTCTGGAAGAAAATCAAATAATTAAAGGAACACTCACTCCCAAATTGTATCTGCGATTTCAGGAAAAAAAATTACAACTGGAAGCAGGAGACTACCTGTTTCCTTCGCCCATCAGTCCGAAAGAGGCTTTGAACAAATTAAAAAACGGCAGGCGACGCTCCAAAATGCTAACCATCCCGGAAGGCTGGACAAGGTTTGAAATTGCCAAACGATTGGTTGCACAATTCCCAACGGTACCAGCATTAACAGAAAAAGAAGTACTGAAGTTAATGGATAATACGGAACTCATCCGGGAGTTTGATCCACAAGCTACCAATCTGGAAGGTTATTTATATCCCACCACTTATGATCTTGAAATTGGTACACATCCGAAAGAAGTGATTAGAAAAATGGTACAACAGTTTAAAAGTACCTGGCCATCTGATTGGGACAACGGCGTAAAAGAGACAGGAAGAACCAAGCGGGAAATTGTTACCATCGCCAGCCTTATCGAAAATGAATCCAAAGTAGACGAGGAGCGGGCCATCATTGCTTCGGTAATTTATAATCGGCTAGATCAGGGAATTCCACTCGGGATAGATGCGACCAACGTATACATCGCAAAGCTTTTGAACCGGTGGGACGGGATTATTCATAAAAGCGACGTTGAAATTGATCATCCTTATAATACCCGAAAGATACAGGGGCTTCCTCCCGGCCCAATTTGCTCACCCAGTGCATCTGCCCTCCAGGCTGCCCAAAACCCTGAAAGCACAAAATATATTTACTACGTTTTGAACGTCAAAGCGGGAGATGGTTCGCATAACTTCTATTCAACCGCTGCTGGGTTTTCCAGAGGGAAAGCGGAATATCAAAGGTGGCTGGCTAAACAGCGAGGAAACTAAAATGGCTCCTATATTATCATTAATAATTTCTTATCTCTTCTCACCTCCTTTTAACTATTTTTGCTTTCCTTTGTTTGCTAAATAAAAACTATGTCAAATTCCATTCACCAATTTCAAGTTGAAGACACCACGGGAGCCATCGTGGATTTAAAGAAGTACGCGGGTAAAGTTTTACTCGTCGTCAATACGGCCTCCAAATGTGGTTTTACGCCACAGCTCAAAGATATGGAGCAGCTATACGCCGAATATAAAGATCAGGGATTAGAAGTGCTCGCCTTTCCCAGCAATGATTTTGCCGGACAGGAACCGCTCGAAGGCGAGGCGATTGCTCAGTTTTGTATGACCAAGTACGAAGCTTCTTATCCCATTTTTAATAAAATAAAAGTCAAAGGCAAAGAGGTCCATCCGTTGTATGATTTTCTTTCTGATAAATCTAAAAACGGAAAAGTTTCTTCTAAACCCAAATGGAATTTTCATAAATATCTCGTTGATAAGGAGGGAAAGGTAGTAGACTATTATCTAAGTATCACCAAACCCACGAGTGGAAAAATAAAAAAGGCCATCGAAAAATTATTATAAAATGAAAGTTAATATACTGGCGATCGGCGTGCATCCCGACGACGTGGAATTGAGTTGCTGTGGTACATTACTACGGCATATTGATCTGGGGTATTCCGTCGGACTTCTGGATTTGACACGGGGAGAAATGGGAACACGGGGCACTGCCAAAACCCGTAAAAAAGAAGGGTTGGCCTCCGCAAAAATCATGGGTGCCAGTTTTCGTAAGACCCTGAATCTGGGCGATGGATTTTTTGATTTTAGTAAAAAAAACAAAAAGAAAATTATTAAGGTCATCCGCAGTTGTCAGCCGGACATCGTGCTCGCCAACGCGCTGAGTGACCGACATCCCGACCACGGTCGTGCCGCTCAATTGGTCACCGATGCCTGTTTTTTGGCGGGACTTAGTAAGGTTGAAACAAAAAAAAATGGAAAAAGCCAAAAGGCCTGGCGACCCAAAGTAATTTACCACTACATACAGGATCATACCTTACACCCCGATTTGGTCGTTGACATTACACCCTATCTAACGAAAAAACTGGAATGTATCCTCGCTTATAAAACCCAGTTTTTTGATCCCAAAGCAAAAGTGAAAGGACCACAAACCCCTATCTCCGGAGAAGATTTTTTCGAATCCATCAAAGCCAAAAATCGAATTCACGGACGGTATATCAACGCTACTTTTGGTGAAGGTTTTAACGTGGTCCGTCCGATTGGGGTAGGGGATTTACTGGGATTGGAATAGATAAACAAACGTTGTTTTACGAATAATATGGTAATCCGAAATTTTTGAAAAAATCTATGATTAATAGCTATGTATCTTCGTATACGAGCTTAACTTTTTTCTATTCTACGAAATTCTAAATCATGCTTACGTATTTTAACAGAATAAAATTTTTTTTTGTTGATTTGATTTTTTATGTTATCTTAGCGTAGAGAATAGTTTCAGGCTATTCAATTTTATACACTGTACAAGGTTTTTTATTTTTTAATTTGAAAAACGTCTGTTTTTCTTTGATTCCTATATGTGTATGAAAACCAATCTATTGATCATTCTTTCCTTTTATGTGGTTGTAGTATTATACTTGGGAATTACATCCTTCCTGATAATAATCCATTTATCTACAATAATTAAAATTGAAATTATGAAAAAATTAAATCTTTTTAGAAATTACGTTACGTTACGTTACGTTACGTTACGTTACGTGCTTATGCCTACTAAGCACATTTATTCCACTCTATAGCCAGAGCCCACCAATTCTACAGCCCAGCGACGATACTTACTACGAAATTTATGACCGACTAGATGCTTATCAATCCGCCTAGGAAATCTCGGTATGTCCTCCGGAGATGACAACGTAATTTACTTTTGCCTATCTTCTTTTTATCACACTGCTAGTCAACCGGTTAGTTTAGTCGGTCAAAACGTCGGCGGTATATTTAGAGCAACTCGACCCGACGAGAATAGTAATTGGGCAATAGAATTACTCGGATTGGATTTAGATCTCGGTGCCCCTATCTCCGACATCGCCGTAGACCCCGACAACTCCGATATTGTCTGGATTACGCTGGGTAGTTTTGTGGAAGGGATGAAAGTCTTTAGAAGCGAAGACGGCGGCGCTACCTGGACCAACGAATCTGGGTGTCTTCCCAATATTCCTTTTAGTTCGATTATTTGTCAGGGAGGAGGCAGCAATCAGGTTTATGCGGGTAGTGATTTTGGAATGTACTATAAAGATGATAACTTACTGAACGAGGAACAAGAAAGTGACTGGATATTCTACGCAGATGGACCGCGTGCCTTAATTTCAGATATGGAAATCAATCGTTGTGCGAATAAAATTGTGGTGGCTACCATGGGCCTTGGTCTTTGGGAAGTAGACTTAGTGAAGGGCGCTCCTACGATTGTTGAAGTCAATTCTAGTCTAACGTGGGATACGGATCGACAATTATTAGGGGATTTGATTATTGAAAATGGCGCAACGCTGACCATTAACAATTCCACCATCAGTATTAGTCGATTGGTAGATATTATCGTTGAACCCGGTGGTACCCTCGTCATCAATAACAGTACTTTAACCAACGGCTGTGGCGATCTTTGGGAAGGTATCGACGTATGGGGGGATGCCAGTCAGCACCAGTTTGCGCAGAGTGGTAGTTATTTGCAGGGAAGACTAGAAGTCAAAAATAATTCTGTTATTGAATATGCTCGTACCGCGGTTAAATTAGGTAGAGATGGCGACGAAGAAAATCTCTTTACGGGAGGGATCATTAATGCGAACGGCTCGACTTTCCGAAATAACCAAACGGGGATTCGTTTTGATCCTTACACAAATACGGTACCTGCTCCTAATGCACCCGTTTTTGGCAATGCCAGTTCCATCACCGATTGCACTTTTATAACGAACGAACCACTCCCCGAAAATTTACATCCTATCGCCTTTATTTCTCTTTGGGGTGTTGATGATATTCCCATCGCTCGATCAAATTTTATGAATGATCTAGCGAGTGCTAATACGACCGCCTCATTAGGAAAGGGAATCTATTCTCAGGATGCGAGTTTTATCGTTTCTGGTGGTGAAAATATTGAATCTACCTTTACCAACCTCTCCCACGGAGTACACGCTCAATCGGGTAGTTCGATGCGTAATTTTACCGTCGATTACGTAAATTTTGTTAACTGCAATAATGGCGTATATTTCTCCGCCGTAAACTTTGCAAAAGTTACCCGCTCTTTCTTTAATTTTGGTAATGTACCCAATGGAGTCGCCAGAACCTACGGAATTGTTAACGAAAATTCTACCGGATTTCAAATCGAAGAAAACGAGTTTTCCGCAGTTCAGGAAGTAAACAGTCAAACGATCGGTACGCTAATGGCTTTTACAGGGTCCGACAACAACCAAATCTATAATAATAAATTTACGGGACTAAATTACGCCAACTGGGCCATCGGTGACAACGCCGCTTCGGGTTTTGGAGACGGTGGAAATACGGGACTGGTCTATCAATGTAACACCCAGGATAATTCTCTGGAATATGACATTAATGTTTTGTACGGTACGGGGATTCGAGTTTTGCAGGGGAGCGTCGATCAATTTTTGAATTACTTTCCTGCTCAAAATACTTTTTCTAATACCGGGACTAATACCTGGAGCGATATTGCGGTTATTGGAGGGAGTACAAATAATATGAATTATGTGTATGGACCGGGGGCGAGTGAAGAGCCTTTGTTTGTGACTAGTAGCAAGGTTAATAAGACATTTAGTTTTAATAATACTGATGGCTGTCAAAGTAGTTTTGGAAAACCAAATGAGAAAGAAGTCAAAAAAACGGAATACAACGGAACCAACGAAAAGTATACGACCAGAAAACAATCCTATAACGAAAGGGTGGACAACGGAAATACCGAGCATTTTTTAAACCAGATCTCTGTGGTAAATCCCAATAATCAAAATTTAAAAAATCAACTCCTGGCCGCATCTCCCTACGTATCTACAGAAGTACTGGAAAAAATCGTAGAAACGGGCGCTTTTACCCAATCTTTCTTATATAGTATCCTTAAGGCCAATCCGGACGCTGTCAGACAATCCGGTTTACTCGCGGTTTCTTCGGTACCGTCTAATTTAAGTACTGCTCAATTTCAAGACCTGGAACAGAACGCAGGAAATATGACCGAGCGTGGAGAAATGGAGCTTTTATTGACGAGTCTAAAAGCAGAAAAAGATCGGTACGCTAATGAGTTGGTCCATATTTACTTAAAGGAGGAGCGAACCTCAGTAGTCAATCAGGAAATAGTGTCTTGGTTAGAAACCACGGAATCGCTCGCCACGACCTATGCCAAAGTGGATTTATTATTTGAGACGGGGGCGAGAACGGAAGCACGGAATTTATTCTTAATGGTGCCGCAACTTTTTAGTCTTAACGTGGAAGAAAACCTGGAATATCAGGATCTAAGAACGTTATACCAATTGCTTTATCAGCTACCCGCTAACGCTCGTAACGAAGCCTATTTTACAGAGTCGGAATATGAAACAGTAGATGGACTAGCGGCTAGTGGTAATGGTAAAGCCAGGAGTAAGGCCAAAAACATCATGGAGTTTTTCTACGGAAAGATTTACCCACTGGAGCTCCCCGAACAAGCCAGCTTAAATGAAGCTACGCAGGAAACTACTATCGTAGAATCACAAGCCTCGGAATCATCTAACGAAAAATTTTCGTTGGTGACCGTCTTTCCTAATCCGGCCAGTACGAATGTTAATATTCGTTATGCTTCACCTTCTTTATACGGTAATAAAGGGGAGATAATAGTTATTGATTTTTATGGAAAAACCTTTTTTCAAGAGCAAATTGATAATCAGGAAAAGAATTTTTCTATAAACGTTACGAATTGGCCATCCGGGATGTATTATTGTATACATAAGTCTACCGAGACAAAGAAGCAACTGATTCCGTTTTTTATAAATCATTAAAATAAAATAAGCAGGTAGTTCATTTAATAGTGAACTGCTTGTTTTTTATTAAAAAATAAAAAAGATGAAAAATATTTTAATAATAATGTTTTTCCTACAGCCATTAATTTTGCCGGGCCAGATTTTTAATAATCGGTATATTCTCGATCAAACTTCAATGGCCTTTCATGATCTATTTGTGTTCGACGATACGCTGGTGACGATTGGTTTTGGATCTACTTTTTATCAGCCTTTTCCCGCTAAGTTAATGATTACTAGGTTTGATAGAATGGGGGGAATATTAGGTCATGATATTATCTTTGCGGACTCTATAACTGGGTATTTTCCTATCGTAAATACCGCAAATAGATTTGGAAGGAAAATTTTAGCTAGCGGTGGTGGTGGTGGTGGCCTTCATAACCGCTTTGGTTTTTATGCTTTATATGACCTGGATACAGGTTTAGAATGGCTTCGTCAATTTGAGCATATTGAAAATAATCAACAGGCAATATTTAGTAATGTCGTATTGCCCAACAACCATTTCATATTATTACGTGGAGATATCTTAGGAAATGGTGTTGCAATCACTACCGTATGGGAAGTAGACGCTCAAGGTGAAACCCTCTGGGAAAGCAGCTTTGGCAGTGGAGGGGTTAATCACCGTCCGGGGCGGATCGTGGCCCTCAGCGATTCTACCTATTTGATTGGGTTAGAAAAATATTCCAGTTCTGGCACGAGCATACAAACGCTTTTAATTGAGATAGATCAGGTAGGAAATGTTTTGTCTACCTGGGAAGATCCCAATCCACGGACTTACGCCCCTCGGCAAATGATACCGATGGAAGATGGTGGACTAATTTATGCGAGCCGGTTTTTGGTAGAATTAGGGGTTTCTGCTCAAGGTTATATTGTCCGTCAAGATGCGGATCAAAATATATTATGGACTTTGAAAACGGGCTCTCCAAATTTAAACACGGACCTCAATAATTTAATTAAAACGGCAGACGGAAATTATATCGCTGTCGGTAGTAATTACGATAGTATTGCCGTGGAAGATGCCTGGATACAAACGGGATACCTTATTAAGTTTGACGAAGAAGGTACGATACTCTGGGAAAAACAATACTACGGCGCTTTCGGAGGCCAGCATAAAAATGAGTTCTATGATATTGTAGAGATGTCGGATAGTAGTCTGGTCTTATGTGGTGAATCCACCAAATTTTCCGAGGATTTTCCCCAGCGAGGTTGGCTGGTTGGCTTGGACAAAAACGGCAATCTGGATTCGATGACCGTCGATGTCAGGATGGTCGAGACGCGGTCGGAGGTGTCGCTGACTGCCTATCCCAATCCTGCGGATGATTTTCTGACCCTGGAGTTGACAAACGAAAACATGGAGCGGGTGGAGCTGTATTCGCTGACGGGGCAGTTGGTGCGGAGTGAGGAAGTGAGTGGTACACGGACGGAAATATCTGTGGAAGATTTACCAGCAGGAGTTTATTCGGTATTGGTGAATGGGCGGTATGGGAAACGGGTGGTGGTCTATTAAGTTATGAGTTTTTGAGTTTTGGGTTTTGAGTTAGATAGAGAGTAGTTCGTTTCCTAAACCTATCTACGTACCGAGTGAATGGTTTAGGAAACGTGACCTGCGAGCGGACTTAGAATTTAAACTACGGATTATTAGATTTTAAAAATAGAAACAGGGACTGTTCAGTAAAGTGTGTCAATTTTTTATTTATTGATCCATTTACTGAACCGTTCTCCAAATTTTTCTTCTAGCTCCTGTTGGATACTTTTCCAAGCAAAAGCTTTGCGCTTCCATGATTTCTCATTTTGCATCAG
>CALLLR010000178.1 GCA_938008185.1 uncultured Saprospiraceae bacterium | reverse complement strand
TATTTGGATGGGTTTTTTGCTTTATGGTGCTAATATTTCGGATCGAATGGATGCGTGGTTAAAGGCCGATAGCTCCGCCATTGAACGACTGAAAGAATCCGTTGCGGCTTACCGCGCGAGTATCCAAAAGATTCCTACGACTACGACCTTGATGATCTTAATGGCCGTCGCTTTTGGTGGAGTAGCTTTGGCCCACTGGGGAGCGGATTCGATTACCGGCTCAATGTCAGATGAATTAAAAGCAACGCTTAGTAACTATCGACTTAATTCGCTCATGTCTCATTTCTTTTGGCTGATTGTTATTTCTACTACGTTCGGCTTGATCTTGTCATTTACCAAAGCTCGTCAGCTGGAAGGGGTCGGTGCTTCTACCTGGGGCTCTATTTTTATTTACATTCTGGTGGTGACGATTGGTATGAAAATGAATCTGGGAGAAGTGTTTGACAACCTGGGTTTATTTGCAGTTGGAATTATCTGGATGCTGGTACATATTATCGTTTTACTCGTGACGGCCAAGATCATTCGGGCGCCGTTTTTCTTCGTGGCGGTCGGAAGTCAGGCGAACGTGGGAGGTGCGGCTTCGGCGCCCGTGGTGGCTTCGGCGTTTAGCCCGTCGCTGGCTCCGGTCGGGGTTTTGATGGCGGTGCTGGGGTATGCGCTGGGAACGTACGCGGCGATTCTATGTGCGGAGATGATGCGGATGGTGGCGGGGGGGTGATTTTGTTGAGGCGCTTTGCTTGTTGAATCGCTTCGCTCGTTGAATCGCTTCGCTCGTTGAGGTGTTGAATCGTTGAATCGTTGAGGTGTTGAATCGTTGAATCGTTGAAAATAGTTTTTTTGAAAAGGATGTAGATATTTTTTGAAAGCATTCTTGTTTATTGGCTGAGGCCGACTAAAATACGTTTTGCATCAAAACCTGATATTTGTAAAAAATAAATTCCGCTTGTTATTGCTTGTACATCTATTTGCTCCGTTGCGGAGTTAAAAGTTCCTTTTTTTACGATAGCTCCGTGGATATTGAGTAGTTTCCAGGGACGGATTTTGGGATCAGAGAGTTGGATGGTTAGTTGATTTTGAGCGGGGTTGGGGAAGGTAGTAAAAGCAGGTAACTGCTGCTGCCTTGTGCTGGATATCAGACCATCCCTCAAACTCAGATGAACCATACTCAGTGTGTCTCCGGAACGGTCTACGATTTGGATATTCGTAGGTTCGTTGATCCAGTATTCCGTTAAATCACTTATTTTTTCCACAAATGGATTGGCACCACAGCTTGCATCAAACCAACCTCCGGGATGCCAATCCGTAAAAAAGGATTTATTTAGACAAACGTCTGAAAACACTTCTATGTCCCAATTGATCTTTACGGGGAGGTAGTTATTTTTTACAAAAAAGGTAGTTTTTCCAAAAAACTGATAGATCAGGTTTCCATTTTCACAGCTTATCCCATTAAAATCTTTTTTACCTATCCTAATCAATAATTCGTTTTGGTCACTGTCGATGTTATGAAAGTTCAAGGGACCATCATTTGGAAAACATCCCAATTGTTCATGATCTAGCTGACCCACCCGTACCTCAAAATCCTCTCCAAATGGTATTTCCTTCATATCTACTTCCCCAAATACTTCATCTACTTCCAGCGTAGCCGCCGGATCAAATCCCACGGTGACCGTATCCTGATTGCCGAGGGTATCGGTAAAATAAAATTGGGTACTGAATTCCTGGGCAGTTAAAATAGCCGATGAAGAAAAGAGAAAGATTAGTAGAAAGTAATAATTTTTCATGGTGGGTTATTTTGCAAAAAGTAAGAAATAATATTTTTTTAAGAAAAACTCAATCTATTTTACCGCTGTACTAGCACTTTTTTATGATCCACCACTACTCCATCCGACAATAAAAAAAGCACATAAAATCCATTATCTAAATCACCTACGGGAATCTGTGTAGTTCGCTCATTTGCGGTGATGGTGGCAGTTTTACAAATCTGACTACTTAAGTTGACTAATCTAAACTCGCCGCTGATCGGTTGATCCCACTTGATTCGAAGTTGATCTTGTACGGGATTTTCGACCAATTGGATCGTTCGTTTTCGTTCGGGCAGATCTGGCTCATCGGTATCGGTAATTAGAAATTGAAAAGTATCACAATTACCATTAAAACAGCCTTCGTCATCTAAAATTAGGAGTCCAGCTTTGCTACGTTCGAGCCAGTTTTCTGGCCCGGGTTGCACATAGGTAAGGGAGGCGGCAATATCACCGGAGGGCGTCAACTCAATATCCTCCATAATAAATGGTGCTCCAACCGGACCGCCCTGATGACCAAAAAATCGTTCCCAAAGAATTTCGCCTTCGGGGGTCATTTTAAATAACCAAGGTACCCAGGTGTCTGCTTCTTCCCGCCATTGATCGCCATGAACAATCAGATTTCCATCCGCAGCCAATCGGGTATTAAAAATATCCGCCCAAACATCTCCCTCGTAAATAGTCGTGGAAAATTCCATCACTCCACTCGTGTCGGTAATCGTCGAAAAAATTCTCACGGGTGGGATGCCGCCGCCTACAATCTCGGCCCCTACTCCTCCAATCCAGTAACGACCATCCGGCAATACCTGAGATTGTACCAGACCGTCGCTTTTATCATATACTTGATCCCAGATCGTTTCGCCACTGGGAGTAAACTTGGAAAAAGTCATTAGTACCTGTGATTCTCCGACATCACGAGAAGCGTATCCCATTAAAAGGTTCCCGTCTGGTAACTCGTGTATTCTTCCGTTGTTCCTATCACTGAAAGGGTCCTTATAATCTCTTGACCAAACCAAATTACCATTAGGATCAGTTTCAATTAATGAAATTATTACATCATAACCGGAACCGCTAAATCTCGTTATTCTTCCAGTGGTAGTTATTATAATATTTCCATTTGACTTTTCGTGCATAAATATGGCATATTCGTTTCCTAAAGGCTGGTAGTCCCGCTGCCAAAGACTATCACCTTCTGTGGTTATCTTCATCAACCAAATTGTTTTTTCTTCGGTGTTGGCATTGTAAGAATTTCCGGCAATTAATAAATTCCCATCGGAAGCTAGATTAACACAATTCTTATTTCCTATCGTTAAGTCATCTGGGTAAAGATTGTAAGTTTTACGCCATAGTAATTCGCCTGCGGCATCCGTCCGAATTATAGCAGAGCAAGATTCGGTGCCAAAGCAGAGTGAACCTGTTGTAATAGTGTAACCATCTGCATCAGCTTGTAAATCCCATCCTCGATTGGAAGCAGGAACACCAATACCAAACCCCTTTAGAAAATAATTTTGTGCGGTGACAATAGAGGTATATAAAATTAAAGCTGATATGATCGAAAATACTTTTTTCATCTTTGAGTCTTTATAAGGTAAACCGATAGTCGTAGAAATAACTACGACTATCGGTTTATTTAATATTTAAATTAGCTTACCGTTGGATCATAAATTTCTGAATTTCGCTATTACCCTCTTTATCTGATGCATTTAGATAATAAAGTCCCGGAGCAAAATCATCTAATTTTATGATAGTTGAATTTTCTCCTTCCCTAATACTTGCTTCGTAAATTTTTACACCTTGGGTGTTAAAAATGAACAACTGTCTTTGTGCTGGCTCTAAACTGGTTGAAAAATCAACGCGAATTAGATCTCTGGCTGGATTAGGTGCGATGACCATTCCTGCTGACATTTCTTCAACGATTGCTCCTTCCTGACTATAAGTATTGGCAGGAAGCTCGGGAGGTACGATGGCAAAACTTTCTCCTTTAACTAAAGTTAAAACTGATTGTGCCATTGCCGTCTCTGGTAGCTTTTGTAGCGCAACTGACTGTAAAAATTCCTCATCATTTTCGGGTAACGAATATTCGTTCGTTGTCAACCTGTCAACATTGATTGATTGGATTCGTTTATACGTTTCCTGAGTATTCGGTAATTGATTAATTAAACTATTAGCAGCAGTATAATCCTGAGTTAATAGTTTTAGGCCAATCAATTTTTGCGTGGTATGCAGCGTCTGTTCTGCGGTTAGCATATTTTCTATTTCTATAAAATCACCTGTTGCCAACCACTGTTGCATTAATCCGGCGATAACAAATTCCTTATCTGAGATAATTTGATTTAAAGCTGATGTCGACTGAGCAGAACTTCCATTGGTAGCAATTTGTTCTTTCATGTTTTTCTCTTCAGAACGCAAATTAGCTAACGAACCTTTAGAGACTTCTGGATTCCCATGAGAACCATTTTCTACACAGTCATTACTGAAACCACCTGTCGGAAAAGAATAAAAATTATTGACACTCGAACAACCATTATTTTCATTTATAGTACAATCAAACCGGTGCTGCAGGATTACTCTGTGCGAAAAGAATCATTGGAAGAAAGAAAGAAAGAAAGAAAGAAAGAAAGAAAGAAGATCTGTTTCATAACTAATAAATTTAGATTAAAACTATGTAAATCAATATTGATTTTCAATGTATGGAATCTCTCTTGCCATAAACATAATAAAAAACATTGGTTTTCACAAAAAAATAGTAACCTTAATTAGCAGAATACAAAATTTATATTTTGTTTCGTTTTCTCAATAGTTCGGTAACTTTTTCTACCTATTTTTAATAAAAAAGGAAGCTTATCTTTGTTGTATGCAACTACGTACAAAAAAAGCTTCCAATAAGAGCCAGGCTCTCGCTGGAAAGTTACTAAATAAAATGGAAGGC
>CALLLR010000177.1 GCA_938008185.1 uncultured Saprospiraceae bacterium | reverse complement strand
TGGCGTCGGTACAAACCTCCGTACGGATTGCGCTCCGTAAACTTACTAAAACGACTGCTGGAAGGTCGTCCCGTTTTATAATCAATAATTCGAACTGATGGAGATTTTGGCGTAAAGTCAATCCGGTCGATGGTTCCTTTGATTGGAACACCATCAATTTCCGTATTCTTGATATAATATTCTACCAAAATTTTCTCTGGCCATTCCGTATGAAACTGGTCGTAGTATAATTGCAGATGACGGATTCCCATATCCATCCGGCGCTTAAATCCGGAAGGCGTAAAATATCCTTTTTGTCGCTGCATCTCGGCCTTAAAAAAGACGATGGTTTCTTCGGCGGAAGGCAGCTGCTTTTGCGGATCTAATTGTCTGATTTCAAAAATTTTGCTCAACGCGTAATGCATCGCAATTCCGTAAGAAGCCGCTTCGCTTTGTACGGCTGGAATCCGTAAAACATGTTCGTAATAAAACCCAAGCGCACAACGGAGAAAACTATTCAGACTGGTAACACTCAGTGTAAATCCTTCCAGTAACCCAGCTACTGCTTCGCGATTGTGTTCTCTGATCTTAGGTTTTTCCGTAGTCAGCAGCAATAATAATTGTGCATCGAACATCGCCTCGGGAGAGGGAGATTTGTGAATAATTTCGACACTGCCATCCGAAAGAATTTCATCCACAAACTGGGTACGCTGCAGGGTCTTACCCACGTTAGTTTTTTTTGCGTAAGAAATATGCAAAAATTCCTTAGCCCGGGTCATCGCTACGTAGAAGAGTCGCCGTCGTGCCTCAGTCGCATCCGATTCTCCGGACAGGGTGATGGTATCGGGTAGCTTAAAACGACGGGATGCCCCCTGCCGGGAGGGTTCCCACTGATCCTGAACGGCGTCAATGATAAAGACGCGCTGAAATTCCAGTCCTTTTGAACTGTGGGCCGTCACGAGATTAACTCCGTTTTTATGATAAATGGTTTTTTGAATTCTGACGGATAATCGATTGGCATCCAGTTTATTAAAAATTTCCAGCAACTCGTCCAGGGTGAGCCGCGGATTACGATCAGTTTCTTTTTGTACAAATCCAAAAAAAGTGCTGATTACCTGAAGATGCCATTCCTTATCTTCTTTTTTTAATAAACTTGCCAATAGGCCACTGCGATTAATGACTTTTTCAATTAAGGTCAATAAAGGATAGCTGCGGTATTGACTGATTAGCTCGTTCAGTAACTGAGAAAACTGAATGACCGGACCAACGGCTTCTACCCCGATTTCTCTTAATTTTATTTCGTCTCCGATCAGGGCCCGCCAGTTCGTATCTCCGTGGAGGGGCGCCAGGTGAAAACTCATTTTGGCCAGGTCATTTGCCGTAATATTGAGGAAGTCGAGCGAAAGGATTTTATACAATAAGAATTCTCCACTGAAAGGAATCTGATATTCTGTGTTTAGATATTCCAGGAGCAAACGTAGGTTTAAAATCAACGGAAGATCAAGAATGTTAATCTGTTTCCGCGTATTGTACGGTATTTGTTTTTTTTCCAGAAGTGTAATTATGTTTCGAGCCTGTTGGTGTTTCGCATAGATGATGGCGACCTCTTCCATCGGAAAACCTTCCTTATAAAGTTGCTCAATTTGACTAACAAGATCGGCTTCCTCCTGAGCGCGATTGTCGTAAGCGACAATTTCTGGTAAAATTTTAATTTTCGCAACCTGTGGATTTTGGGCAGTCAGTATTTTGCTGACGTTGTCAAGACTGCGGATAATTCGATTATCGTTTCGTTCGATAACGGTGCGAGAGCTGTTAAGAATATGTTGAGAGGATCGGTAATTTTCCGTAAGGATAACCAGGTTTAGATCGTCTTTATACTGATGATAGAAATCAACCAGATTTTTTAAGCGAGCTCCTTGAAATTCAAAGATAGACTGGTCGTCGTCTCCAACAATAAAAACGTTGGGTTTTTCCCAATATTGAATCAATTCCTGGAGTACCTGGTTTTGGGTGCCATTCGTATCCTGATATTCGTCCACTAAAAAATAAAGATAGCGTTCCTGGTAGGTACGTAGGAGCACTTCGTTTTTTTGAAAAGCTTCCAGGACCCACAAGATCATATCATCAAAATCGTAGCGTCTGGCCCGCTTCATCAGGTTGACGTATTTGGGATATATTTGTGCGGCCGATTTTAGGTAGGTCATTTTACTGACGATATCATCGTATTTGGCTTGTTTTAAATCTCCTTTTTTAGCGTCTTTGGTATTTCGCTGGTACCGAAAATCCGGGTCATCGGGTAAGGAAGCGATATAAGTTTCTATTCGCTGCAGCATAAATTCCGGTGACCAATTTTCGGATTTCATCTGTTTAAATAAATCAAAGAGATGGCGTTCGTAATAATAAACGTCATTGCTGCGTTGCCGCAATAAGTGATTGGAAGGGAGTTGGTCGATTAGTTTCCTTAATAATTCTACCCGCTCTAATTCGCTGAGTGGTTCGAGTTCGTGACGACCGAAGTATTCCATGTTTTCCTGAATCACATTATTGCAGAAAGAATGAAAAGTATAGATGTGAACCCGGTGGGCTTCGGGACCAATCAATTCGAGCAATCGTTCGCGCATGGCGTATACCCCCGCATCGGTAAAAGTGAGGCAAAGAATGTTTCCAGGTTGGGCGTCTGTGTCGCGCAGGATCCGGCCGATTCGGGCGGTGAGGATATGTGTTTTTCCAGTACCAGGTCCGGCGATGACCATCATCGGGCCGTCAATGGTCTCCACGGCTGTCATTTGTGCAGCGTTGAGGGAAGTCAGGTGGCGGTTAAACTTTTCGGTATAGCGTTGGCGTATTTTATTGCGATTATTGGTCGCCATGTTTTTTTTTACGAAGATACGGAATTAAGTAATGATGCGAATCAGGATTTTGAAACCAGCTTGAAATGCTACTTGCATTTTGCAACTTGCTTCCCTCTAACGCGAATAAAAAAGGCAATACTGGTGTTTTAATTCTTAGCATGTTTTTCAAACCACTCATCAGATTTTGGACTTTCGGTTTTCATCCAGCGATCCCAGAAAGTGAAGTAAAGGCCAAAATTATAGCGAAACTGTTTGTGATGCAGGTCATGGTGGGTCGCACCGATAATCCATTGACCCAGCCAATGTTTGTTAAAAAAAGCAGGATAAATCTCTATTCCAGCGTGATTGATGGTGGCAGAAATGGTCATGATGATCAAAAATAACAGCAGAACACTCAGATGCATCGGCAAGAAAATGATTAAAACGGGAATCATTAGTGCTTGGAGAATGGACTCAATGGGATGAAACGAGAAAGCGGTGAAGGAAGTCGTTTCGATACTATCGTGGTGCCACTTGTGTACCAACCGATAGATTTTTGGCCGGTGCATCCAGCGGTGGAGCCAATAATAATAGGTTTCGTGAATGAGCATTGCCAACAGAAGACTTACTGGAAGATACCAAAGTGGATAAGCAGACCATTTTAAATAAATACCAGTATATCCTCCCTGCCAGAGAATTAGTAAAATGGTTCCCGAAAGGGCAAAAATAAAAGAAGTGATGGCGGAACGGATGATCTCGGTTCGAAATTGCCGGATTTCTTTTGGCTTAAAATTAATGACTCTTTTTTTAAATCTATCCCGAAATAATTTGTAAAAAACATAATGATAAACACCGGAAATAAAGAGATACCGAAAGAAAATTATCACAAAAGTGGTGAGCGTAAATAAGGTGAAATGCCAAGGGTTGGTAAAGTCAGTTGCAAAAAAGTCATTCATCTTCTTTTGCTGATTTTATTATTTGAAATGCTGCGTTGGCGGCTACAACGGTGTCTTCCCGTGGTAAATCTACGTTTAGCCCGATGTTTGGTAGCGCGTCCCTGTACCCGTTTACGCCACATCCGAAAACTGGATGGTTTCATTTCCCGGCGCATGATTTCAATGACTTCTTTTTCAGAAACATTAAATTGAAAAGTGATCGCTTCGAAAGGCGTACGGTCTTCCCAGGCCATTTCGACAATGCGGTCAATATCACGGAGATTAAGTGGTATACGTTGTTTATCTTCCATAGTATTTAAACACCAAAGCGTTAGCCTTGTTTATTGATTATTAAACAACTTCTGCAAAATCATCAAAAAATCAGCATGTAAATATGAAAAAGAAAGATTTACCAGAAAAGACCTGCCCGGTCTGTCGTTTATCCTTTAAATGGCGAAAAAAATGGGAAAAGAACTGGGAAAATGTAAAGTATTGTAGTGAACGCTGTCGACGCAACCGTTCTGCTAATGCTCCGTGCACCAGGGACTTGGGGTGAATAAATTTCCAGTTTGGATGCCTCTAAGATTGATTTAGTTCCCGAGGCACTAGTGCCGCAGGCATAAATTAAGTATGTGGACTGGTTATTTTAAATCAGCTATGCGTTAGAAAATTCTTCATTATGCTACGGCATAACTCCGGATTTTCTGCCTTGATCAGCTGCAAAATTACTGCCTCCATAAACTCACTAACTTATCGTCCAAGGTAGTAGTGAAGCATCAGAGATTTAACTCCCGACTCACCATATGTAGTTTGACCTGTTCCGTCAATCCTTCCTGAGTGAGTGGTTTTTTTACAAACCCGTCAATATCCGATATATGATTAGCACGTTGCTGGTATTCCGAGCTGAGCTCGGTCGTTAGCATTATAAAAAGGTAACTGGCTTTCATTCCAACGGGCATTTTTTCGTATTCTTGCAGAAATTCAAAGCCGTTCATCACGGGCATATTGATATCCAAAAGAATTAAACTGTTGGGAGCAGAAAGTAAATCCGGTGTTTTTTGGAAGAGGTCGAGTGCCGTCCGGCCATCTTCTGCGGTCAGTACGCGATCGCAAATTCTCCACTCTTCGAGGTAATATTTATGTAGATAATTGGTAGCATTATCATCGTCAATCAAAAGAATTGTACCAAACATTATTTGTGATTTTGTTGGATATTAATTAGGTTATAACCTTATTTGTATCCAATTACACAACAAAAACAATGCTAATTTTATTTGGACGCGTAGATATATTCTTCGAAATATCAGTCTTTTAATCTTCTTAGGATTTTTTTCCCGAACGTTCGCTATGCTGCTTTTTCTTTTTTACTGGATTCTGATGCATATCGTAGTAAGACTTTCGCTGTCGGGCAACGTCTAATGCCAGAAAAATAGCATTTCTGAAGGAAGTTGGGTTAGCGATTCCTTTTCCGGCAATATCGTGGGCAGTGCCGTGATCGGGAGAAGTTCTGATTCCTTCTAATCCAGCCGTAA
Source organism: uncultured Saprospiraceae bacterium (assembly GCA_938008185.1). Classification (GTDB taxonomy): domain Bacteria; phylum Bacteroidota; class Bacteroidia; order Chitinophagales; family Saprospiraceae; genus JALZUU01. The sequence goes on along the minus strand of CALLLR010000177.1, from coordinate 6,714 downwards.
AATTGACACCATTCCCAAAGGACAAAGCTTTGAAGGGAACTAGTCCCTGATCATGGTACATAGCCAGGACACCATCAAATTTTTTGTATAAACCGTTTCCAAAAAATCCATCTGCCGGATAAGGACCCATTGCACCGATTCCCTGTTTTTTAGCCTCTATTATTAAGGGGCGAATGGTTTTCTCTTCTTCTTCCCCAATTACGCCACCGTCGCCAGCGTGTGGATTCAGTCCGAGTACGGCAATGGTTGGTCGTTCGATTCCAAAATCGATTTTAAGTGTCCGGTTGAAGATAGATAATTTATGCTTTAGTTTTTCTTTAGTGATAAGTGCAGCCACCTCCCCTACTGGAACATGGTTAGTGACCAAGCCTACTTTTAGGTTTTCACTGCACATTAGCATCAGACTTTCCTTGGTGTCGAAAGCATGTGTCAGAAATTCCGTATGACCGGGGAATCGAAATCCCGATAATTGCATCGCTTTTTTATGGATTGGGGCAGTAACCAGTGCATCAATGACGCCTGCTTTCAGATCGTTGGTTGCCTGGTCCAGAGATAAACCCGCAAAACGACCGCCCTGTTCTGTGACACTCCCGATTTCGATTTTGGTATCTTCGCTCCAACAGTTAACTACATTGGTCTGATTATTTTTAAAAGTTTCTCCTGGACCGATGCTGGAAAAACTAAAATCATCCAGGGAGATCATGTTTTTGTGGTAGGTCACGACTTTAGACGATCCGTAAATAACTGGTAAAAACATATCTCTCACTCTTTTATCGTCGAGTGTTTTTAGAATAATTTCCAGACCGACACCATTCAAGTCTCCGATGCTGATTCCTATTTTTATTTTTTCCATAATTTAATAATTCTTTAAAAAGTCATACACTAATCTAACCCCAACCCCGGTTCCTTCTTTGGTCCGGTAGCCATCTGCTACTTTTAGGTAAGCAGAGCCAGCAATGTCAAAGTGAAGCCACGGAAAATCAGTAAAGTATTCTAAAAATTTTCCAGCGGTGATCATTCCTGCATTGGGCCCACCAAGATTTTTAATATCTGCAATGTTTGATTTTAACTGGTGGTGGTATTCCCGCCACAAAGGGAACCGGACTAATCTTTCGTAAACTCTAAAACCACTCTCTTCTATTTTTTTACAAATGGTGTTATTTGCTGTTCCCATATAGGAAATTCCTTCCGGGCCGAGTGCTCTGGCTGCTGCTCCGGTAAGAGTAGCAAAGTCAAGCACCAGTTCTGGTTGATATCTTTTAGCATAATGCAAAGCATCTGCTAACACAAGTCTCCCTTCTGCATCGGTATTTAATACTTCGACAGTATTTCCACTAAACATTTCTATTACATCGCCGGGAACATAAGCATCTTGTCCCGGTCGGTTGTCCGTGGATGGAACGAGTGCAATGACGTGTAAAGGCAGTTTATTAGCAGCAATTGCGACCATAGATCCAATGACAGTGGCGGCACCACCCATATCACTTTTCATGAAATCCATAGAATTGGCCGTTGATTTTAGACTAACTCCGCCGGTATCATATACGATTCCTTTTCCGACGAGTACGATTGGTTTTTTATTTTTTGCTTTAGCCGGGTTCCATTCTAAAATAGAAAAAGTAGGTGGATCATTGCTTCCTCGGTTGACGGCTAGTAGTCCACCCATTTTTAACTTTTCAATCTTTTTTTTATTGAAAACAGTAACTTTAAAGCCATATTTTTTACCAAAAATTCGGGCCTGATTGGCCAGTTCGGGAGCGGTTAAAAAGGATAGTGGTTCGTTGACTAAATCGCGGGCATGAAAGGTCGCATCAATAATATTTCGCAGTTCCTTAACCTGAATGCTGGAGAAATCTTCTTTCATTACTTTGATAGATTTCAGGCATTTTTTTCTTTCGGACTGATCTTTAAAATATTTTATAAACTGATAATTGCCTAATGCCAGTCCTTCCACAAAATCCCCCAGCATATTAACCGGATGAACATTAGATACAACGATTGACTCAATTTTATAGTGATTAATGGTTGATAATAAGTCATTACCCGCCAGGCGAACATCTTCGGAACGAAGTGATTCTTCCTGATTCGAATCCAGAAATTGAACAATGAAATTTCCTTTTTGACGAGGAATAAAAACAGCGTTAATATCTTTTTTTGCAGCTTGTTTTATATATCCAGCACCTTCCTTATTGAGCATCTCAGTAGCCCAGTCGAGCATTTTACGGTCTGCGAGCAGAACGAGTGTATCCGTTGATTTTATCGACTTTGTTACCGAAATATTGGTATTCATCCGTTTTTTTTAAAATTAAGGGCTATTTTGCCAGAATTAGAGCTTGTCCCAATTTTCACAATTTTGCGAAATAGGAAGACATAGGTAAGGATTTTAATAAAATCCGGCGTAATTAACTCAATTCACAAAGATAACTAAAACTTGAAGGCAAAAAAATCCTACGGTCAACACTTTCTTACCAACGAAGCAATTTGTATGCAAATCGCCGATAGCCTGGTGAAAATAAATCAGTATCCGCTGATCATTGAAATTGGACCGGGTCAGGGAATGTTGACTAAATATTTATTAAAAAAAGAACCGGAACTGATCGTGGTGGAAGCAGATCGGGATATGGTAAGTTATTTACAGCATAATTATCCTGAGCTGAAGGAACAAATAGCACCAGCCGATTTTCTTAAGCTGGACTTGGCGCAGTTGAGCTCCGACCGTAGTTTTGGACTGATTGGTAACTTTCCTTATAATATATCTTCGCAGATTTTATTTAAAATGCTGGAATATAAATCGTTGATACCTGAGATGGTGGGAATGTTTCAGAAAGAAGTTGCACAGCGGGTTATCTCCGGTCCGGGAAGTAAAGTATATGGTGTAATTAGTGTGTTGATTCAGGCATATTATTCTGGCGAATATCTGTTTGACGTTGGTCCGGAAGAATTTAATCCACCACCTAAAGTTCAATCCGGCGTTATTCGATTGACTCGAAAAGAAAATCAAAATTTGGGATGTGATTATTTGCTGTTTCGCAGAGTGGTCAAGCAGGCGTTTAGCCAGCGGCGGAAGATGCTACGCAATACGATGAAAATGTTTTTAAAAGATGATCCAATATTAGAGGGTGATCTTTTTAAGGAAAGGCCCGAGCAGTTATCGGTGGAGGCTTTTGTTGAACTTTCTAATTTGATTGCGAAAAGGGAAGCTGAAAAGAAATAAGAATTTTTATCAACTATTTTAAGTTGGAACTAAAAAGCATAAAATCTGTTGAATTAGAAGCAGATTATATTTATCAATACAAATAGTAAAAAATGAGTTTAGAAACTAAAATCGTTGCTGATTTAAAAGAAGCGATGAAGGCTAAAGACAAAGTAAGTTTGCGTGGAATTCGTGCCATTAAAACTGCTTTAATGAATTTAAAAACCGACGGCACTAACACCGAAATTACCGAACAGGTAGAAATTTCTTTATTACAAAAGATGTTAAAGCAGCGAAAAGAATCACTTTCTATTTATGAAGAGCAGGGACGGGATGAACTGGCCGCCACCGAAAAGGAAGAGATTGCCATTATTGAAAGATACTTACCAGAACAAATGGATGAGGCGGCCCTGGGAAAAGTCGTGGGCGAAATCATCAAAAAAACGGGTGCTACTTCTATGAAGGATATGGGTAAAGTGATGGGTATGGCCAGCAAGCAACTCGCCGGCCAGGCAGACGGAAAAGCGATTTCCGCCGTCGTAAAAAAACTACTCGCGTAGGAAAAAACAAATATTTGTCGGTCTTGGCTTATAGCAGAGACCGACAATTTTACATCCACCAATTCATAGGAATTAGAATGACGAACTTGTAATCCTCCCCTATAAACCAAGTCGAAACGATTATCCGGAAAGAATTACAATATTATAATTTTGATTCAAACTCAAATTGGGATCAGTCAGTTATACCGTCCGTAACGGTTCTAATGCCTCAAAAATTTCATCAAGCTCATCAAAGGATTTCAAACCGACCTTTTCTTCTTCGCCACCTGCCAGGCTAATTCCTAATGGTTTAATATCCCCTGTAATTTCTTCCAGTGAATAAGTATTTAGCCCCGTCCTGATAAAAACGGGAAATTGTTTTGTCAATCCGCTTAGCCAACTGACGGGAAATTGTTTTTGAAAGTTATTAATTGACGCATTCTTTTCAAAATCTAAAATAAAATATTCGGCCATTTCATTAATTTTCAAAAGATCAATCAATGCTTCCGGCTCCAAATGCGTCTCCATAACAATATTCATAATCATAGGAACGGAGAGTTGAAGCGCAGATAAATTAGCAAATCTCGAGACCTCTACCGCATCAAGACCTAATAAATCGACCGACTGACGGATGAGATCAACATCAAGTCCACTGAATTCTCCTACCATTTTGGGACCTTCTAGCCACTCTTTTATGGCGGCCATCTGGGCAGGTGCGACGAAGTGATCCCGGCCCGGTTCGAGACCAAATCCCAGCCATTCTACGCCCCATGCGGCAAAATACCTTGCATCTGTGAGATTAGTGATTTGACTAGCTTTTATTTGTGGATTGTACATCTATTTAGTGTTCAGTTTTGTAAAAAGTTGATTTTGTAAAATTTTATTTTTAACTTAATAAACTATAACCTGATTTTCAGCGTTAGATGAAAGTGATACAGAAATAAACGAAGTTGAAGGATAACAGGCATAGTATTTGCCTTTTTGATAATAAGACATAACGCACACATCTTTTCCTCCCTACATAACCAACCACTATTTTCAACAACGTTTTCCTTTCGAAATCAAATAGTATCTTAGGCACCGTAAAAGTAAGCAATCTCTTGCACGGACTAAAATTCTATACATATGAGTAATGAAAATTATGTTGAACAGGTTTATTTTTTAACAAGAAAAATTCCTATTGGAAAAGTAACCACTTACGGTGCTATTTCGAAATTTCTAACCCTTGGTTCTGCCCGTATGGTAGGCTGGGCATTGAATAAAAGTTTTTCGGCTGAAAATGTCCCCGCACATCGAGTCGTTAATCGAAAAGGCGAACTGAGTGGTCGTAATCATTTTGCGACGCCTACTTTGATGCAGGAATTGTTAGAAAAAGAAGGACTAACCATAAAAAATAATTGTGTGGTTTCTTTAGCAACCCATTTTTGGGACCCAAACTTAGAGCTTGATGACTACTTTGACTAAATAGTGTGCTGTATGATTTCACTTACGGCAGGCTGCATTTAAAACCAGATGGTTCGCCCTGAGGGTAACTGTCAAATCCTGTTGGCTTATGAATACGCAAAAAATTAGTCTAATCGTAGTGGGTATTTTATTACTTTTTATGGGCACCAGTTCCATGACTACCGATACCATATACTGGACCGAAGATTACAAGCTGACCTGGAATGACTTTAAAGGTCAACCCGATTATAATATCAAAACCATCTCGGCGCTATCTTCTTCCGGACTTATGCATTCGAAAGGGTGTAAGAATGGTATAATTAAATACGAAGTCCTTTCTTATTTTGAAAAAAGGGAAAGCTGGGTAAAAGCAGAAGCTTACACCACTCATCACCTTAAACACGAACAAATCCATTTTGATATTACTGAATTGTACGCCCGTAAACTGCGTAGAGCCTTGTCAGAGCAAAAGTTTAAATGTGGACAAGAGGAAGCCTTCGAGTACTACGTCAGCCAGTTTATTAAAGATTGGCATGAGGTGCAACACAATTATGACTCTACCTCTCGGCACAGCATCAATAGAGAAGTACAGGCAGAGTGGTCCCAAAGAATTGAAATAGAACTGCTTTTACTGGACGAATATCGCAGTAGATAACCAAACGATGGCAGAAATAGGAAATAAATTCTTATTGATACAATATGTATTTGTTAAATTAAGTTAAATGGTTGTTCATCACTAATAATTAATTTTTTAAACTAAAAAGCTTATATGAAGCAAAAATCTACACTAAACATTTTGATTAAATACATTTACCAGGAAACAACTGTAGCCGAAACACTGGCAATTAACGAAGCTCTTTTAACGGATTTCCAACTGCACCAGGAGTATCAGGAATTGTTGTTCGCTCAACGTCAGCTACCTAAAGTAAAATTTGATGCTAACAAGAGTACGCTCAATAGCATCCTTAATTACAGCAAACAAGCAACGCTGGAAACCCATTGAGTTTGTTTTAATCAAATAAAAAGCCCTTTACACAACGAGTGTAAAGGGCTTTTCTGTATGGGTTCTTTCGAATCGCTCATAAATTTTCTTTAATTCTGCTTGCAAGGCGCGGTCGAGTGAGGCAAGAATCATAATTTTTAACCCCGAAAGATAAGGACAAAAGGCTATATCTACAGAGCCAATTTGTTAATGGGTGCCAGGACTATTATTCACCTGTTCTCCGATCAATACGAGCCCTTCCAGCGTTAGTTGTCTGTTCTTTTTATCAAAAACCCCGTCCAAATCTTCTAGTACATCTAAGAGTCCACCGGTAGCGATGACTTTGGTGTTTGCCCCCAGTTCTGCTTTTATCCGTTCCAGCAGATAGCGTACCATACCCGTATAACCCATCGTGACGCCGGCCTGAATCGCTTCGATCGTATTCTTGCCTAAAGCTGACTTAGGTACTTCTAACGGTACTTGTGGTAACTGCGCCGTATGTTGCAGTAAAGATTTGACGGCCGTTTTTAAACCTGGCGCAATTGCGACGCCAGCTA
>CALLLR010000176.1 GCA_938008185.1 uncultured Saprospiraceae bacterium | reverse complement strand
TTCGGAGATACTGAAACGATTGATTTTACCGCGGACAGCTTCCGGGTCCTTACGCTAACCCGTAATAACGGAAAGCTGATCGTAGAATTGGTTGCCGGAAAACAAAAGGTAAAAATAGCTTTAAATAATTCTTCGTGGCCCCATCTAAAAAGCGGAGATCACATCAAGTTGACAGATACTGCATTTACGTTACTGAATCACAAAATTTAATCTTTGAAAACACCGGAAAAAATATTGGTCCGACTCCCCAACTGGCTGGGAGATATGGTGATGGCTTATCCGTTTTTGGACAGTTTGCAACGGACTTATCCGGAAGCGGAGATGACGATTGTTGCTAAAAAGGGATTGGAGACGCTGGTCCCCTACCTTGGAAATTTTAAGAAAATAATTCCGTTTTCAAAAAAGGAATTTCCAGGATTACGGGGCGCTTATCGTTTTGGTCAACTGGTGGGAAAATCTCCGATATTTGATCTATTCATTTCTTTACCCGATTCTTTTTCTGCGGCGGTGATGGGTTACGCAACGGGGGCGCGCCACCGGGTGGGCTACCGAAAAGAATTGCGGCAATGGATGTTAACGCATCCCACTAATTTTCCTCCGGCGGAAACGCACCGTTCGGAAGTGTACCGGAATTTACTGATTCACTATCATCCGGCCACGGTAATTGAGAAAACAGATTTTTTAAAAATAGAACATCCGGAAAAAGTATTTCCACTACCCACCGGAAAGAAACTCGTTTTTAACGTAAATTCAAATGCGGACTCCCGGCGACTGCCCGTTTTTAAGGCGCTGGAGTTTATCAACTATTGGCTGGAGACGACGGATTATCAATTGATCCTTCCGGGGCATCATAGTGAATTTGACTACGTAGAACATATTGCCAAACTAGCAGCTAGTCCGGATCGAATTTTAAATTTAGCAGGAAAAACGACCATTCCGGAATTGATGGCGGTACTACGACAGGCGGATCAGATGGTGACCACCGATACGGGAATTGCGCATCTTGGGAATGCCGTGGGAACACCTACCTTGATGCTGTTAGGAGCGGCGGATGAACGGGTGACGGCGCCGATTTTTTCGGAAAATTTACAAATGCCACGGGTGCCGGGTTTGGCATGTGCTCCTTGCGTACGCAATACCTGCCGGGTTGGAGGAGTGCCCTGTTTGACAGGTTTAAATGCCAAATCGTTTAAGCTAAAAGTATAGTGCCTCGGGAACTAAAGTTGCGAACGGGCGTAATTATTCAAGCTGGTAAAGGAAATGTTTGGTAAAAAAACTCAATTGGATACTTGGTGATAGCCAATCTGACATGATTCATTTTTTTAATTATCATATTGAATTAATTGTCATTTAATAAATACTAGATTTACGGTATTTACTTAGTATTCAAATCAAATTAATTTTGTCTTAGTAATTGACTATAACTGAACTCCTCCTTTTCCTCCTACTCCTACTCCTCCTTTTCCTCTACCCACCCAAAGGTCTTAATTCTATAATTATTTATTCAATATTTTAAAAATCTTTATTATGAAAAAGTCAATCAAAAAATTAAACAACTCTGAAATGTCTATTTGTAAAGGTGGACGTGGCAGAAGTTCTTACCCACAGGCTCTACCAACACAAGCAGGAGAAGTAACACTTCCAACTTTGCCAGGACTTCCAACTTTGCCAAGTCAGTCTAAAGCCTAATTAATTATCAGTTTAGATAATTCTTTTTTGACCGCATTGAAGATAGTGTTTCAATGCGGTCATTTATCAATGTTTTATAATTCTTTTTTCGTTTACTATAAAAAAGCACTAGTGCCGCAGGCACTAAGTTGGTGAGTATATTGAATCCTCTAAAACTTTATTTTTTGTAAAGCCATTAAATTTCCAGTTTAATGGTTTAAGCAAGCAATGGTTATAATAGGTAATATAATTACTAATTTTATTTTCCAGATCGGCAACAGATGAAAAATTACCTGCTGTGATTACTTGACGCTGCAATTTTGCAAACCAATTTTCAATTGGGTTTAACCACGAACAATGCTTTGGCGTATATACAAATCTAATTCGATGCGATTCATTTTCTAAAAACAGCATTCTACTCTTCATACTTTTCAATATTCCATCTGTTCCCTTTTTTCCTAAGTCTCCCTCAAATCCTATTTCTCCGGCAATCCATTTGACTAAAGAAACTGATTTATGTATATTCAGTTGGTCGGCAAGAAATATAATCTCATCTTCTTTTGCGAATAGCTTTTCGGTCTGTTGACAGAACGCTAAAAAATCTGGTTCTTTTCGAGTAGTACCCAAATATCCACAAATCATCTCTCCTGTACTAACATCCTGAGCGGCTATCAAACTAGTCGTTCCATTTCTCACATATTCATATTCTAATCTCTTTATTTTTCCTGTTTTCATACTACTCTGCTTGCGATATATTGCCTGGATTCCTGTCTTTTCATCTACACTTATTAAGTGACTCTTCTTATAAACTCCTGAAATAGAAGCTATTATCAACTTACAAATCAAATCAACACGAACTTTGAATTTCGACCAATTTTCTATTTTTGGGAATAACCAGTACGTTGTTTTATGCGGTCTTACTTCCTGATTTTTTTAAAATATTCCCGACCGTTCTTCGAGAAATACTTTCTACAATCTTTTCTGCTACTGCTACATGGGCTAACATTTCGTGGGACCAACTACTCATTGGTATATTGTAATCCGAAGGTTTTCGACAAGCCAATGCGACAATCTGTTTTTTCTGCGACATAGTAAACTTAGGTGGACTCCCTGGTCGTTTTTTATCTTCTACCACCGATAACATTCTTTTCAGTAACTCAAAATCACTTACTCCATCTCCTAACTTACCTTTTTCAAAAACTATTAATTCCTCATAAGAACGTTTCCACGCTTTTCGCCATTTTGTAATCGTATTCATACAAAACCCTAATTGTTGTGAAATTGAATAGGTACTCTGACCTTTTGATGCCTTTAGGATAATTTTTATTCGTTTAATCTCATGAATCGGTGTACTCCGTTTAGCGATATATCCTTCTAAAACACTATATTGTCGTTGTGTTATTTCTAATGGTGGTGAACTTTTTGCTGCCATGCTTTTTTTTACAATATACTCATTTATTTAGTGCCTGCGGCACTAGTGCCATTGGCACTAATACATCGAGACCTGGATACTAAGAGAGAGGAGTGTCGAATAATTTAAAAGATCGTTCTAAAGGTCCGGTATTTAAATCATTCAACACCCACTCAATTCTTAAATAACCTAAATGTTCTGATAAACATTTAAACAGCAGTTAAGAACTCAGGAACTGTTGTTCATTTGGTTTTAAGATCAGAAGTTGATTAAAAAAACTTCTAAGAGTGGAGTGGAGAAATTCTGATTATCTTAACTACCGTAAAGGTAAAAAGTAAATCGCAGGAATCATATAGCGAAAAAGGGGGAGAAATTTGTTCCAGAGCTTTTAGAGATTATCAATTTTTTTTAAATGAGATTTCAGGTAGCAAAAAAGTAGAAACCCATCCATTAGTTAAGTTGGATGGGTTTGTAGAAAGACACCAAAATTTCCTAGATCATCATCATCTAACCAACTCAGCTTCCAGTTCTTCCAGTGTTCTACCCTTGGTTTCGGGTAATATTTTTAAACAAATAAAGAAGCCAATTAAAGCTAAGGAAGCGTAGATAAAAAAGGTCAAGGCACTTCCTAAGTTAGACAACTCCCAGGGAAAAATCTGTTGAATTACCCAACTGGAAAAGGAGTTAACAAAACCGATAAATCCAATTGCCAAACCTCGGTATTTTGTGGGATACATTTCGGAAAGCATGACCCACATCACGGGGCCAAGGGAAAAGGCAAAACAAGCAATAAACCCTAATATTCCAATCAGAATTATCGGAGCATTTAAGGTGGCCGCCGCCTCCATAATAGCACCTTCCTGTTTGAGATAAAGCTGATTTCCCAAGGCAGCTTTTAAGGTATTTTTAAAATCAACATCATTATTATAAACTTTGTCAACCATATTACTCAAATCGACTTCTTTAAGTCCATCTAAAGCAACCAGATCAGAAGAAGTTAGTTGATAAGTAGCTTGATTAAAGCCATAAGCACACAATAAGAGACTGGTCGCAATTCCCGCAATTCCCACTAATAATAAAGGTCTTCTTCCGACCCTATCAATCAAAAACATGGCTATTAAAGTAAAAACGACCGAAGTACCACTTAAGATAACGCCAGAAATAAAGGCTCCATTTGTTCCTAAACCTATTTGTTTAAAGATGGAATTGGCATAAAAGTAAACTGCATTAATTCCCGTTACCTGCTGTAAGATTCCGATGGTCAGACCAACCAATAAAATAAACCGTAAGGCGGGTTTGAATAATTCTCCGACGGCAACCTTCTCTCTATTTTTCTCTTCTTGCAGGTTGGTAATAATTTCTGCACTCTGTCGATTAGCGATTTCCGGACCATATAATTTTTCCAGTACGGCTTTACCTTCTCCGTTTTTTTCTTTAGAAAATAACCATCTTGGGCTTTTCGGGACAAAAAAGAGTAATAGGAAATAAGTAATAGCAGGAAAAAATTCAGCTCCGAGCATCCAACGCCAAATATTGCTTTCCGTTAAAAAACTACTTCCTGATTTAAAAAAATCATTGAAATAGTAGTTGCTCAAAAAGGCAGCAAAAAAGCCCAGAACGATATTGAGTTGTTGAATGGAGACTAGTTTACCTCTGTTTTCGGGAGTAGAAATTTCTGCGATGTAGGTAGGTGCCAAAATCAAAGCGGCGCCAAAGGCAATACCTCCCAGCATTCTGGCAATATAAAGCATTTCGTAAGAGCTGGCGTAAGCGGACATTAAAGCAGAAAGGGCATATCCAAACCCAACAAATATCAGGATTATTTTACGTCCGACTTTATCACTTAATCGTCCGGCAAAAAGCATGGCAATCATGGCAACGAAAGTAGGAGAACTAACCACCCAACCTGCCTGGCCATCCGTTAAGTTAAATTCTGGCCCGGCGTATTCCATTACACCAGAGATGATACCGGCATCGAATCCAAATAAAAATCCTCCTAAAGAAACAATGGTGGAGATAAATATGATGTAGCCAAGGCTTTTAGGTTGATTAGATTTTGTCATTGGTTGTTATTAATTTTCTATCAGAATGTTTCTTAAATGTCTTCTCAATCTCATAAGAATGCTTGTTTAAGATTGAGTAATTCTGTGGTAAGATAAAAACAATATTGTGAAAATTAACTATTGACAAGATAATTCGGGACAAGAAGCTATTTAAAAGTAACGAAAAATAGAGACTGTACGACCAAGTGTGTCATTTGGTATCCCGCATCTTGTGTTTCTAAAGTAAAACTTCCGCGCTGACACACTTGAGAGGACTGCCCCGAAAAATAACGGTGGCCTTTTGGGAAGGGGGCACACCAAAAAGAGCATCATAACGTTATTTAGTTACGACGCTCCTCAAATGGGGGCAGCGTTTATCTTGTATTTCTTTTGGTAATTATTCAAACCAATAGAATGGAAACAAGAAGTCACGCGTCATCTTTGGTCTTTATTATTTAATTTAACGGTTCTTCTCCCGGCCGACCACGTTTTAAGAATTGCAAGCTGATAAAAGTGAGAATCATCCCAAATACCAGACACTCCATAAAGACTACTCCACCGTTGATAAAGAAGCTTCCGAGACTGGAAGGGTCGGTAGGATTTCCAGTTTCTAAAGTTGCTTCACCGTCATGTAAGAATACGTTGGCGATTGAAAGCGTTATGGCAGCGGCGATGGTTACTAATCCTCCCAGTCTAATTCCTTTCGAAAATTCAAAACTATCTTTTGTAACCATCGGACTGTCGTGTAATGCCTTTTGCTGGCTGGATAATATACCGTATAAGACGATACCAAGAATGATGTATTTTGTAAACATAATCATTGGTGTGCTAAAGGTTCCTACTTGAGTCAAAAGAACGGTTAGCAAAGCCATTCCAACCGCAGCAAAAATTCCGGCAACGATACCTGAAAAGTAAAATCTTGATTTTTTATTGGGAGAAAAATTAATATTTCCCGGTGCATTATTTCTGTATGTATTGCCGGCTAGTGCGGCGTCATTTGAATTTTCCATTGTAAAGATTTTAAAATTTCAAAACAAAATATCTTGTTTTGATAAAGTGCAACCACAATTTTATTTTAGTGATTGTACTGATATGCTATGCCTCCACTACTTTTCCGGCTCGTACGGCCCAGGCATCCAACATCCACGATTTCTTTTCCAAGTTTTCCAGAAAGCTTCCAGCCATATCAATAGTTCCTTCGTCACTAACTTCACCTGCACTTTTGATCACAGCACGGAGATTTTTAATTAGTGCCTGATGATTATCTAAAATGGTGAGTACCATTTCGCGATCATCTTCCAGCATATCGGCTTCCGAAACATTTCCTATTTCCAGGTATTCCGAAAAACGGCTAACTGGACGGTGACGCAAAGTCAAGATACGTTCAGCTATTTCATCTATTTTTAAGCGAGCATCATTGTAGAGCTCTTCAAATTGATTATGAAGATCAAAGAAATTTTCTCCTTTAATGTTCCAGTGAAAATTGCGTAAATTTTGGTAGTAAACGTGGTAATCGCTCAACAGTTTATTAAGCTCGTTTACAACGGGTTTTATTTCTTCGGCCTTGAATCCTAAATAATTCATGTTTTTTATATTAGTAGTTAATTAATTAAAAAATATCCATTGTGCTGGTAGAACGACAGGTCTGACTATATGTTCATTAACAAAATTTATGAAAAAAATCTGACAGACAACAGCCTAATGATCTGTTTAATTAGTGCTGATTATGCTGCCATTATGTTTTCAACTCCTCCATATTTTTTGTTAACCATTCCCTGCAATTTCTTACGTGCGTAAAAAATTCGGCTTTTTACTGTTCCCATGGGCAGATTAATTTTTTCGGCAATTTCATCATAATGGTAGCCTTCAATCATTAGTTCGAAAGGAACTTTATAATTTTCGGATAGATTGCCGACCATTTTTTTAAGTTCCTTCATCATAATGGCGGATTCTCCATTTCCTTCTACGCTTTTATTAGCGATCATATAGCTAAAATCTTCCATCGGTTTTACTACCTTATTTCTTGTTTTTTTCTTTCGGTAGTTATTTACAAAAGAATTGTACATAATCGTAGTCACCCATGCTTTAAAATTGGTTCCCTCGGTAAATCGATCCTTATGTTTATAACTACGCATCAAGGTTTCCTGCATGAGATCTTTGGCATTTTCCTTATTCTGCGCCAATTTCATTGCGAAACCAAAAAGTAAAGATTCTATTTTTTCCAGGTTATTATTGAATTCAGTGCTTGTCATGATTAATTTATTTTTCTGTTTTAATAATTTGGTTCTAGAACTCTAAGTACGGGTCTGTGAAAATGACCTATTGTCCAACATTTATTGGAATGATGGTAGCTTCGTAGTTTTGGTAGATAAAAGCAGAATAATCCTTTGCCACTTCAAAATGCATATCATCCAGCATATCTACTTCCATTTTTAACTGGATCAGGGTTTCATTCATTCTGGTACTGATGATTCCCAATGGCTTGGGAACGGTAAAGTTTTTCAATCGATCAATTAGTTTAATCGCAATCGAAGCTAACTTTTCGTTCTTTTTTATGTAAGCTGCGGCTTCCTTCCGAATAGCTAGATCGGGATGACCTTCGGCGATTTGTTCCAGCTGATATTTACTCCTGTTTAATCGTTGTAAAGAAAGATAAGCAGCCAGAATTAATCCGGCAGGCTTTGATTGGTTATATTGAGATTGTAATTTTTCGGCATTGATGGAATAATTCATAGTGATGAGATTTGATTGTTTTTTATTTATTTTCCGCTTGTAATTTGAAAAAATACAAGGCAACTACGATAAACGACAACCAAACCGCGTGCCAACTTTATAACACACTGAAAATCAATAATTTATAATAAAAAAATAATTTTAAATTTGATTATATTTAATCATTTTTATGATATTTAATCATTCTTAGAAATGAAATAAAAACCACCTTGAACCTCATTCGTATTATTAAAATAAATCTATTAATTTAAATAGGTGGATTGTGAACAAAATTGATATTAAAGGTTTCTATTGGCGAGGTCAGCTAGTAGTGTGATGATGGGTGTACATATTCATATTCAAACGCTAATTAGCTATTTAACTCCTCCCCCAAGATTTTATCACAAAAAAAATAAGAAAATCATTTTGTCTAATAGGAGTCCATACAAAATTATTACTCAGGAAGTCTTCCACAAGAGGATAATTGAGGGCAAGGAGCCTTCAATTCTTGTCTTTGGTGCAGAATGGTCAGGAAATTCAGATATCATGAATAGTATGGTAGGTAGAATTTCTCAGGAATTTGGTAGTAATCTTCATTTTTACAAAGTAGATGTAGAAAAGCAGCCCAACATTGCTTCCTTTTTCGGGGTAAGCAGCATTCCTACGACGATCATGCTAAAAGATGGAGAAGTATTAGGGTTGGTAAAAGGATTTACCTCCGCTAATAAGATTCGAAAAAAAATAAAAAACAACTATGCACAGACGCTAGACGAAAACAGCAAACCTGCCTCCAACCAATAGGTCATTCCCGGCGAAATTTATTTTATCCTTCCTCCATACTTATTTAAGCATTCCCTTCTTATTCAGTTATTTTTCATCTAACATTTTGTTTATCCATTAGATTTCGTATATTTGTTATAATAGTGTAAGCAGTTAGAAATTAACTGCTTAAATATTTTTTTCAGAGTCCCATTTCTGGAAAATTTTGTGACTAAAAAAATACTCCTGAAGGAGTAAATCCTTTGTTTATTCCGCGTCTGATTTATCAGCTATACGCAGCTTATCTTATCATTCTACACTGTCATAATCATTTTTCTGTCTTTTATTAATAGCTGAAAACGTCGGCTATAGTATTAAATTTGACTTATTGCCTAAAATGACTGTTTATGAAAATTGATATTTTTAAGGTTATGATTTTGCACAAAGACAAAGTAGTGAGAAAGACTATTAAAGAAGAAATTCTTAAGATCGTACCTCATACACTCTTTGTTACCGCCTCCACCAAAAATTCTTTTTTAAAAAAAATAGGATGGATTACTCCAGATTTAGTACTTTCCAGCACTGCTAAAAGTATTAACTTTGGTCTGGAAGCGCTGTTTTACGTGCGGAAAAATTTGGCAGAAATTCCTTTTATTTATATCATCGATCAAAGACAATCAAATTGCAATATACTTACGTCGATCCTCGCAGAAGCAGATGGCACTATCAATTATGGTAAAACTGGCCAGATCTCAGAGGTGATGCGCGGGATGCTTCCTAAAATAAAGCGACATAAAAACTTTAGAAGCGTTGAAAGATTTGAATTATATCAACAATTAATGCTGGCTCAAAAGTCCATCGCTTTGTCAACCAAGGGACTCTTCCTTCCCCAACAGGAAACACGATTGAATAATTTATTGAATAATAGAAATTAAATGAAGTTATTTAGTACTTCAAAATAACAAGCAGTATGATGATTAAGCCTTTGAAAGTAATGATCTTGGAGGATGTTGAAACGGATCAGGAACTAGTAAAAAGACAAATCCTAAAATATAATCCCAATAGTATATTTACCATCGCAAAAAATAAAAGTGGTTTTTACGAAAAGATAGACTGGTTTCTGCCCGACCTTATTCTCGCAGATTATCACCTTCCGGATTTCACCGGTTTAGACGCCCTTGTGCACTTGAAGGAAATTAAACCTTTCGTTCCAATCATCTTTGTTACCGGTGGACTTCATCCCAATGATTCGGTTGCAGAAGTAATTCTCAACGTAGCGGATGGTTACGTTTTGAAAGACAATTTGTCCACGCTGCCTAGCCGAATCAAAGAGATTATGGATAAAAATGCAGAGAAAATCAGTAAATTTGCCGAAGCAGTTATTAAGCAAAACAATCAAAAGATCAAGATACTTAAGACCATTAGTTTGCTGCATAACTCTGGTAATTTTTCTGGAAAAGAAGAACTGCTAAGGCTCGTACAATCTATGCAGGACGATGTATCCGAAGAAGAATAATCATTCCCGTTCCCTTTCTATTTAATTGTAAAATTGTATATTGGAAGCTACTTTTAATATTCAGCTGTATAAAATCTCATTTATTGGCACGTAAAGCAGTCGTTGCTATTCTTTAACCTAATCTTCTTTTTCGTAAAAGATACATTATTATCTCATGAAATTAATTATCAAAACAACCTTCTTTTTGCTGTTTTTGCCCATATTTGCGTGTACGGTTCCATCAGGAGGTGTGCCCGATGCGGTAAAAGAAGCGTTTGCAAAAAAATACCCTGGTGAAAATGATCCGGACTGGCATACCGATAAAAACGGAAATTACGAAGCCAGATTTAAAAAGAAAGGTGTGCACTACCGGGCTGATTTTACGCCTCAGGGAGCGTGGGTAGAAACAGAAACCAATATTAAAAAGAAAGATTTGCCTGATGCGGTAAAAAAAGTAATGAAAGAAAAATACGACGGCCTTAAAATTTCAGAAATCGAAAAGGTAGAAAGTAGCACAAAAGGTACTTTTTACGACGTCGAATTTAAAGTTAATGGTACCAAAAAAGACGTCGAGTTTAATGCCAGTGGAGAAATCCTCAATTAAATTAATATGGATAAAATAACATCGGAAAACCCTTACAATACAACCTACGATCTTGATAATTGTGATAAAGAACCGATTCATATTATTCAGACCGTCCAGCGGTTTGCTTGTATCCTCGCCA
>CALLLR010000175.1 GCA_938008185.1 uncultured Saprospiraceae bacterium | reverse complement strand
AAGCGTCTCGATTTCTCGAATATCTTCTTCACTGCGTTCGGTATATCTTTTGGTAAGATAGGTAAGTCCAAAATCGAGTGCATATGCTTTTGCCAGCAATGGCATCAGTCGTCGTTGGTGGGTAGCATAATCTAATAAAATCGTTTCGGGCTCATTTTGTCGAGGAGCAAATTGACGTCTTTTTAAGGCGTATTTAATAGCGATGGTCAGTGCTGTTTTGGCGGCACTCAGTCCAGCACGAGGGACGCATACTCTTCCTCCTACGAGTGTACCTAGCATGGTGAAAAATCGTCTGGAGGGATTTTCAATCGGACTTGAGTAATTACCATCAGCATCAATATTTCCAAAACGGTTCAGTAAATTTTCACGAGGTACTTTTACCTGATCAAACCAGATACGGCCATTATCAACTCCATTGAGGCCTAATTTATATCCACAATCTATGACTTTTCTACCGGGGAGTAAGTCATGATTGTCATTTCGTAATGGAACGAGTACGGCATGAACACCGTGATTTTCACCGTTAACGATAAGTTGTGCAAAGACACTTGCCATGCGAGAATGCATGGCATTTCCGATGTATTCCTTTCCAGCATCAAAACCTGGAGAGTGAACAATTATTTCATCCGTTTTTGGGTCGTAGGTAGCGGTTGTTTTTAGGCCACGAACGTTAGAACCATGTCCTGTTTCAGTCATGGCGAAGCAGCCTGGCAATTTAAGTGTCCCAGTATCCTTTAAGTAAAGATCATGATGTTTTTTAGTACCTAGCCATAGAATACTTCCACCGAATAAACCGAATTGTACGCCAAACTTAATGGAGAGACTCAAGTCGTGGTAGCCAAGCGTTTCAAAAATAGCAGCGTAATTTCCCATGTCGTTCAATCCACCGTATTCCGTGGGGTAGGAGGTTGCGCCTAATCCCTGGTCGGCCAGTAATCTACACCAGTGTAGCACCTTTTCACGGTAGTCCTCTTTTACCGGAATAGTCTCCAGTTTAAATTCGGGATCACTTAATATTTGTTTGACTTTATTGCGAATGTCCGCATAGTTGTCATCTAGAATTGCGGTTAGTCTTTTGACATCGAAAGAAGGTGCTGAAAGTTGGTTATCTTTTGAAGGGTAACCAGGCAAATTGCTATAAATGCTGCGGTGGGTTTGGGGACTTACTACTCCGAGCGCATTTTCTAGGGATAATAGTGCGTTACGGGTAGAATCCTGATTGATCTTTAAAATTTGATCCGAATTCGCAGATTGCTTGGCCATTTCAAGTCCTAGATCAACCAAGGATTGTCGGGAGGCTACTGGTAATCGGCAAGCGGCATCTCTGATGAGGGAGGACCATTGACTGAATAATTTTCTGGAAGGTGGTTTGCCAGGATCGCTCCACTCGCATAATAACTTTTGATCTTCCTTATTAAGAAAGTCCAGATTATTTATCTGTTCGTGAATTAATTTTACTTCGCTGGGACTTAGAATACTGTCGGCCCAACCTACATAATATAACGGTAGAAGGGTGAGTATACCAGGGGAATAAGCACTATTTGGCGGATTATCACTCATAATATAATATATAAATTTAATTAGACGGCTATAGATATTCTATTTACTGGGTTTTGGTACTGCTAAAATTAAGCAAAAAAGACCAGATTCAATAAAGAATCTGGTCGGATGGTGTTTGTTCGTTTTCTCAAAAAAAGTATGTTATTTGGGGTTAATACAAAATTTGCATTTACCAAAAGGGAGACATCATTTACTTACTGATTCGAAGTAAAATTGTCTAAATTTTTAGGTTATTCAGTTGAGCTGAATATTCAGGTTGATGTTGTAATGGAAGATCTGTATTCCGAGAAGATCTGTATTCCGATTTGAAACAGGAAGGAATACTTTACGTTGTATGTTTAATTTATTTGCAAAATGAATGCCAAATAACTGATAGTATGATAATTATAAAATTAAATTATTGTAATTTGTTGTTTGCTTTTTTATGGTTGGTGAATTGTAATGCTTAAAAAAGGAAAGACCACCGCGGGGGGTGGTCTGGTGACTTTATATTAAAGGGGGATATAAAGTCTTCCTTTATCTTAAGCTTAGCAGATATTAGTGCTGGCTAAGGTATTGGCTGAAGATAAGAGAAAGAATCTCTTTCTTGAGGAGCAATGACGATAGATTTCTCTTTGTCGTCCCCAACTTGCTCAATGTTACGCATTTTAGATTCATAAGTTTCCATTTCTAGTAAACTTTCTGGTTTAGGAATAAAAAATAGCGTCATTAAAAGCATAAAGTAAAGGCCGGTTATCTGTAATTTTCGCATAGGTTAAACATTTATTTAAATTGTAGATTAATTTAGTATGATAAAAACTGTACCAAAAAAAAGACCATCACTAGGATGGTCTAAAAACAGACTATGAGAGAACCGCTATGAGAGAAAAATAAAATTTAATTATTTGATATTCAGTAAGTTATAAGTGATATTTTTTTAGTTTAAATAAATGTTAATTTTTTTAATGCGTATAATTAGTTATTTTATTGGCCTAGTGCCTCGGGAACTAAATAACCGACACCTTATGCGGTCTCTTTTTTCATCATACTTCTTTGCTTATCAGTCGGGTAGCTACGGCTATCCTCCTTCTGCGCGCATTGTTTGATAAAAAAATAGTCTCCCCTAAGGTAT
>CALLLR010000174.1 GCA_938008185.1 uncultured Saprospiraceae bacterium | reverse complement strand
TGTTCATGGAAGTCTATTCTCTCAGTAAAGCTGCTTCGGAAATATTCCGGAGTAGCTTTTTTAAAATACGCCTACTTGCGCTTCCCACCTTATCACCAAAACTCGATTAGTGGTCTCGTCCACTTTAAATCTTTCATCTAGTCGATGATTTACAATCCAGCAGATTACGCCGTTACTTTCCAAAATCCAGACCCGTTCTTTTTCTAGAATAGATAATTTTTTATCAGAAAAATAATCCTGTACTTTTTTATGCTGACCGTTCATCCCGAAGGGTTGAAACTGATCTCCATCTTTCCAGCGACGTAGCTTGAGCGGAAAGACCAGTTTTGCCAGATCCATACACGCAATATTCGATGTGGTCGGAAACTGATCCGGTCTTTTTTCTAAATGGGTTAAGTTTAGTTTTCCTTTTGGTAAATGAATTTCTTCCTGATCATATGCAAGCAAATATTCGGTTTGTCCATCTACCTGATTATCTTTTAAGGGATGAATGACGTATTGTTCATGGTTGATAATCAAGCGGTGTGAACTACTGATAAATTGGCTGCCAGATTTTCCGCCGTTAAGCAATTGCATTACCTGACTGGAATTAAATCCAAAAGGGCGCAATAGCTCATAAAGGATGGTTTCTTTCGCCGGATAGTAATCGAGGGTTTTAAAATCTAAAGTAGTGATTTGTTCATTGCGGCTCATGATCTGTTGCCGAATGCCATTGATCGCCCACAAGTAAATCGTCTCCACATCGCGTAGATGGTTAAAGGTTTGTCGGGAGGTTTTTTCCAGTGCCGGATTAATCTCTTTTAGTACCGGAATAATCTGATGCCGAATTTTATTACGCATATATCTATCCGTGGCATTGGAAGCATCTTCGCGGTAAGCAATCTGGTTTTTTTTACCGTATTCCAAGATCATATCCTTATCGGCAAACAGCAGTGGGTGGATAATAAAGTCGTGCTTGGGCAGAATCCCACGAACTCCACGGATACCACTACCTTTCGCAAGATTGTAGAGGGCCGTTTCGATACTATCATTGGTATGGTGAGCAGTGGCAATACAATCAAAATTCATCGCCTGCCGAATATCTTCCAGCCAGTCGTAACGCAGCTCCCGCGCCATAATCTGAATACTGGTCGCCTCTTCATCGGCCAATTTTTGAGTGTCAAATTTAGTGGCAAAATGACTGACATTTAATTCTTTGGCGAGTCCTTTTACAAATACCGCATCCAGCTCTGATTCCTCCCCTCGCAATTGAAAATTACAGTGCGCAACGGCAAATTCAGCGCCAAGTTGTTTCAATAAATAACAGAGTACCACCGAATCAATGCCACCACTTACTGCCACCAGAATACGATCGGTTGGCTTAAATAATAAATGTTGTAAATTGTAATGTTCTAATAACTTTAGCATAGCGTAACGATTGAAATAAAAAGATAAATCGACGATCGCTTTACTATAAAGTAGTAAATGGGGAGATTTTGCCGGTATTGGCTGGTGTTTTTTGGAAATTTTCTCAAAATATCTTCTTATTTCTTACGAAGATACCCATAAATGTTTCTTTTAGGAAGGACGATCTTTCCACAAGTGCTTACTTTTGTTGTTTAACATAAATTTAAATGAAAGAATCTACTTCGCAGGAATCTACTTCTAATTCCTTAACTCCCGAGCGTCCCCGCACCTTTGTCTCCTTTTTACGGGCACAGGTCGCTTCGCTGGTTGCAACGGCGGCAGATTTTGCGATGACTTTCTTGTGCAAGGATATTTTTGGCTGGTGGTATGTCCTGGCAACGGCCATCGGTGCACTCGTAGGAACCGTTGTCAATTTTATGATGGGGCGGAATTGGGTCTTTGTCTCCAAAGAACGGGGAGTTTGGAGTCAGGCCATGCGCTACGGGATCGTATCTATCGGCAGTCTGCTTTTAAATACGTTCGGCGTCTGGATTTGGGTGGAAGCGACCCACGAAGGCTGGGTATATCCGGCCAAAGTGGTTGTGGGAATCCTGGTGGGATTTACCTGGAATTTTTTTATGCAAAAAAACTTTGTGTACAAGTAATTTTGTCGGAAAATATTGGATTTTTTGCCATAAATTTGTGCTAAAAAAAGGAGATTGAAAAATACTTATTATAATCTGATCGACCAGACCTTTTATTTCCCACAGGATGGATTTGATATTGTTAAAGGTTATTTGGAATTTCATGGAGTACCACTGATTTATTTGATTAAAAAATACGGAACGCCCCTAAAATTAACCTATTTACCCAACATTGGTAAACAGGTCAAAAAAGCTCGTAATATTTTTAACCGGGCCATCAAAACCAAGGGCTACAAAGGTAATTATTATTATTGCTATTGTACCAAAAGCAACCACTTTAGCTACGTACTGGATGAGGTGCTGACAGAGGGAGGTAATCTGGAAACCTCTTCTGCTTTCGATATTGATTTAATTAGAAAATTGCACGATGCGGGAAAGATTGATAAAAGTTTGATCATTGTGAACAACGGCTTTAAAACACCAGACTACATTAAAGGGATCGCAAACTTAATTAACGATGATTTTAAAAATGTAATTCCAGTACTGGATAACATGGAAGAGCTGGACGGTTATGCTGAATTAATCAAAAAAAAGTTTAAAATAGGAATTCGGGTAGCTACCGAAGAAGAACCTAATTTTGAATTTTACACCAGTCGGTTGGGAATCCGAAATTCGGAGGTGATTAATTTTTATAAAAAAAAGATTGCCAAAAAGAAAAATATCAAGCTCCGGATGTTGCACTTTTTTGTGGATACCGGAATTAAGGATTCGATCTATTATTGGGGAGAATTACAAAAAGCCATCCGAACATATTGTGAACTAAAAAAGATTTGTCCCGAACTCAGCGCCATCAATATCGGTGGAGGAATGCCTATCCGTAATTCCCTCGGTTTTGAATTTGATTATAAATATATGATCGGACAGATTGTGGAACAAATCCAGCAAGGCTGCGAAGAGGCGGGCGTTCAAACGCCGGATATCTTTACCGAATTTGGCTCTTTTACCGTCGGAGAAAGTGGTGCTAATATTTTTTCGGTCCTCAACCAAAAACAGCAAAATGATTCCGAACGCTGGTACATGATCGACAATTCTCTGATGAATACCATCCCCGATAGTTGGGGAATCAACCAACGTTTTATTCTCTTACCCATTAATAAATGGCGAAATCGATACACCAAAGTAAATATTGGTGGCCTCAGCTGCGACAACTCCGATTACTATAATTCCGAAGCTCATCTCAATCAGGTTTACCTTCCCGAATTTCCGAAAGAAGACGAGGAAACACTTTATTTGGGATTTTTCCATACGGGAGCCTACCAGGAAGCTTTGAGTGGTTACGGAGGTATCAAGCATTGTCTGATCCCTTCTCCAAAACATATTTTGATCGATCGGGATCGTAAAGGTAATTTAGTAGATCGCGTATTCCGCGAAGAACAGAAAGCGGAAGATATGCTGGATATTTTGGGATATTAGACGCTTCGCGTGTTGAAGCGCAGCGACTCAACGATTCAACAAGCGAAGCGATTAAACATTAAAAATCGTATCTGCGTGATTCGTTTTTTAATAAATCCCCCCATACTTCTCTTTCACGTAATCCATAAAATATTTAAAATTCAGGGTCTCTCCGGTCACTCGTTTACAAAGTGCATTTGGCGTATAGCGCGCGCCGTGTTGGTGAATATTTTTTTGTAGCCAATTGAGTAATAGCTGGTTATCTCCCTTACTAATTTTTTCTTCCAGGGTTGGAATATCTTTTTTTGCCTGCGCGTAAAATTGAGCTGCGTAAAAACTGCCCAGCGAGTAAGTAGGAAAATAACCGATACTTCCGTGCGACCAGTGAATATCCTGCAGGATTCCGGTCTTGTCGTCCTTAATTTCCAGGCCAAGATATTCCTGATAGCGATCGTTCCAGATCGTTTTAAGTTTGGCGGGATCCAGGGAGTCTTCGACGAGTCCTTTTTCAATTTCGTAGCGAATCAGCACGTGAAAATGATAATGCAATTCGTCCGACTCCGTACGGATTGGAGACGGTGTAATTTTGTTAATTCCTTTATAAAATTTTTGTAACGAAATTCCTTCCAGCTGTTTGGGAAACTGTTTTTTCAATGGTTTAAAATTGGCTTTCCAGAAGGGGAGTGCGCGACCGACGTTGTTTTCCCAGAGTCGGGATTGAGATTCGTGGATTGCCAGAGAGACTGCGTTTCCAATCGGGGTGCCGTAGGCTTCCGTCGGAATACCTTGCTCGTAAAGTGCGTGACCACCTTCGTGGATACAAGACCAGAGCATGTTACCAAAATTATTTTCGTCTACTCGAGTCGTGACCCGTACATCCTCGGGACTAAAACTGATCGTAAATGGGTGTTCCGAAATGTCCTGACGGCCTGCTTCGAAATCATACCCCATCTTTTTGAGAATGTCTAAGCCGTAATTCCACTGTTTATTTTTATTCCATTTTCTGTGTAAAAACTGATCATCTACTTGTTTTTTCTTGCGTAATTCTGCGACGAAAGCGACCAGTTGCCGGCGTACGTCCGAGAAAAGTTTATCCAGTTGACCGACCGTCGCGCCCGGTTCGTATTCTTCGAGTAGGGCATTGTAAGGGTGTTTCTTAAAACCAACGAGTTTTGCTTCCTCTCTTTTTATTTTTACAATGTTTTCTAATGGTTTTTGGTAA
>CALLLR010000173.1 GCA_938008185.1 uncultured Saprospiraceae bacterium | reverse complement strand
TCCATTTCTGGACCTGAAAAACACTTTTCTAACTCAGCCAGCAGTCTCTTTGAATCAAAATTTTTTATATCCATTCCATCTTAACCTCGTTTTTTGTAAGTTTGTTCAATTAATAGCCTGACGGCTATGGAGCAGACTCATCAGTTAATTGGTTTGTCAGTCTTTTTTAACGCAATACCAACGCAAAAAAAAGCACAGGTTATTGAACGGTCCCCGACTTAATCTCATTCCCATCCCCATTCCTATCCCTGCGGAATATACACCGAAACCGTAGTGCCTTCACCAGGAACACTTTCTATCTGAATATCTCCCTCATAACGTGCCAGGGCATTCTTAATCATACTCAAACCTACACCGACGCCGGAACGATTTGGATCCAGTCGCTGAAAAGGGACAAAAAGTTTGGATTCATGCGCCGCCAAATCTATTCCGGTCCCATTGTCTTCAACCGAAAATACAAAATGGTGACCTGACCTGAACGTCTTTACCACAATTACTGGATCTATACCTGCCCGCCGGAATTTGATGGCGTTGCTCAGTAAATTATGCACAATACTGTACATCACCATTCTATTAAAAACAAGAATTCCCGCTATTTCAAAATTTTTCGTTACCGTGGCTGCAGTTAGCGTAATTTCTTCCCCTAATAAGGTTTCGACTTCCGTAAAAATCTCATCCATACGGATAGTTTCCATATTTGTTTGAGGCAGAATATGCAGGTCAACAAAGTCAGAAAACCCCCTGGCAGTATTACTTAATTTTTCTAAACAATCGTCTATTAAACGGGCCGATTGCTCCTTCTTCTTCGGATCAGTTGTTTCTCTATTATATTCGATAATATCCTTTAATTGGGCAACTGGCGAGAGCAAATCGTGCCGTAGGCCGCGCATAAAATTACCCATATAACCACCGTGATCTTTTACAAATAAGTCGGTTTGTACGATCTCTTTGGTCCTGAGTAATATCTCATTTTCCATCCGTTGACGCTGTTTTTTTGCAGTGGCTACCGCGGATTTATAATCGGTGATATCCGCAAATTCAACTAAAAACAAAAGATCTGCTTCTACAGCTAGTGAGCTAATCGTCAACTGAAACCAGTAATCTTCTCCTCGTTCGGTAAATAGTACATTCTGACGAATACTTTTGTTATTAATAATGGACTGTTTCAGAGCTTCAGGAGAAACTTCCCGCTTAATTTCAGGAAATATACCAGATAAAAAAGCACCCTTATTCAGTGAAAAAAACAAGTTATGGTCGTTTGCCAATAAAATAGTTCCATTTACGTCCATGATTGCTTTACCCCCTTCCGGAACGTCAACGTTAAGTAATACCTGAAATATCTCCAGTAAAGTGTGATGATTTTGGGTATGCATTATCTATGTAGTATATGTAATTTTTAAAAAAAAAATAGTACCTTTCCAAAGATAACTAATTTAGTTCATATGAGCTTGGGAAAAGTAGAAGCTGTTTGAAGTTTTTCAAAAAAGACGAAGGTAAGTGCCGGCAGGCAGGTATTGGCAATCAATGACTTAGCTGTAGTCATTTTGCATCAACTTTAAACAGCTTCGTAATCAAACAGGACAAAAACGCACATTTTATTCGGGAGTGTCCCGTAAAGTGTGTCAGCGCGGAAGCTTTCCTTTAGGAACACAAGGTGCGGGATGCCAAATGACACACTTGACTATACAGTCCCCTTTATTCTATAAATTTTCAGTAAACAATGGCGGAGCAAAAGAACAAGAACAAACGAAAATCTTCAAAAATAAAAAAAAGCAAAGCGCTCGTTAATCGAAAGGTTATACCGGAAGTTTTTCCCGCACAGGAAAAAGAATCTTCCTTTTATATCGTTGGAATAGGTACTTCTGCGGGTGGTCTGGAAGCCCTCGAAACGTTTTTTAGAAATTGTCCCAGCGATACGGGACTGGCATTCATTATTGTCCAGCACCTCTCGCCCGATTATAAAAGTCTGATGCCGGAATTACTATCTCGTCATACCAACATGGAGGTCAGAGAAGCAAAGGATAAACAGGAAGTGAAATCTGATCATATTTATCTGATACCCGGCAGCAAAAATCTAACAATTAGTAAGGGCAAAATTCATCTGATTAACCGTCCGTCCAGCGCGACGATGAATTTTTCGATTGATATCTTTTTTCATTCACTAGCCGTCGAGCAGAAAGATCGAGCCATCGGAATTATCCTTTCTGGTACTGGTTCGGATGGAACTAAAGGAGGAAGATCCATCAAAGAGGTAGGCGGAACCATGCTTATTCAAAACCCGGAGGATGCTCGTTTTGACGGTATGCCTCACAGTGCGATCAGCGGTGGACTGGCCGATTTTATTCTGACGGCAGCAGAAATGCCGGACGAACTAACCCAATTTGTCTCGCACCCTCAATTTGCCAGAACGATTACCGGCGTCGATCTCGGAAAAAATCTGGAGTCGATGGACCGTATTCTGAAAATTCTGAAAAACCGCACCAGCTACGATTTTTTTTCGTACAAAAAACCAACTTTACTACGTCGTACCGCCAAGAGAATGAATATTACCAAATGCGATTCGGTAGAGCGTTATATTGATTATTTGTATGAAAACCCCGATGAGAAACATATCCTGGTAGACGAATTTTTGATTGGCGTCACTAAATTTTTCAGAGATTCAGGGGCTTACCAAATTATGAGAAATCAGGTCATCCCGGATATCGTAGAAGAAAAACGTTCTAAAAATCAACCAATAAAAATTTGGGTCGTTGCCTGTTCTACGGGAGAAGAGGCTTATTCTTTGGCCATCCTTTTTGATGAATATATCACTAAAAAGAAGTATGGTATAAAATACAAAATATTTGCTACCGACATTGATGGTAAATCTATCGAAATTGCAACCAAAGGACAGTATGCCGAAAACATCGCCACCGATATATCTCCCGATCATTTGGCGACCTACTTTATTCGTAAAGATAACAAATTTCATATTCAGCCTGCTATCCGGAAAAATATTATCTTCTCTAAACATGATGTTCTTCAGCATCCTCCCTTCAATAAAATGGACTTGATCAGTTGTCGGAATATGCTCATTTATATCGACAATACGGTGCAAAACAAGATACTTGCCAGCTTACATTATGCGCTTAATCAAAACGGTTATCTGTTCATGGGTAGTTCCGAAAGTCTTGGTGCTATTAGCAAAAATTTCAACGATGTAAGCGCAAAATGGAAAATTTACCGCAACGTTTTGCCAACCAAAATGATCAATATTGAATCGAACTTATGGCGGGTTGATAATAAACTGCCGGGTATTGCCAGACGCTCCCGAAAGTCGGTTAATATTGAAGATAAAGCGATCAAAGCGATTAACCGAGAATTGATGCAGGAAATGGAGGCTGCTTGTGTTTGTATAGATGAGAATTTTGAGGTGCTTTATACTTCTGGTAAATTTAAAAATTATTTATCTATTCCGGACGAAGGATTCACCAATAATTTGTTAAAATTATTACCAGAGGAATTAGTGATTCCCGTCACCATGGCCATTAGAAAATTGATCAAGGATGAATCGGAACCTGTTTATAAAAATGTCCAGATATTAAAGGATAAAAATGTCAAAAAGCTTCGGCTCATTATAAAGGTGCTTCCTTTGGATGGAAACAGTTACCGCAGCTTTTTAATTACAATTATTGAAAAATCCCAACGGGCACTGACCGAAACAGAGGAGGAGAAATTCGAATTGCCAACTTCTACTATCAATCACGAAGAAGTGGAAGAACTGAGAGATGCACTCAACGAAACCAGAGAAAATTTACAAGCAACCATCGAGGAACTTGAGACCTCCAACGAAGAGATGCAGGCGACCAACGAAGAACTGCTGGCTTCCAACGAAGAACTACAAAGTACCAACGAAGAGTTACAATCACTTAACGAAGAACTCCACACCGTCAACGCCGAATTGCAGGAAAAAAACGTCCAGCTATTAGAAGTTAATTCGGATATTGAAAATCTGATGGTCAACACCAATATTGCAACCATCTTCCTGGATCGGGATTTTAATATTCGAAAATTTACACCTGCCATCAAAGAACATTTCCAGCTTTTGGATAGCGACATGGGAAGATCTGTCGACCATTTTTCTGGGAGTATGGGAGGCGAAAAGCTGGTAAAATACGCCAGAGAAGTACTCAAAACACTATCTCCCTTTAGATTGGAATTTCAAAATAGTCAAGGCACCTGGTTTTTGTTGCAAATATTTCCCTACCAAACTCAAAGTAACATCATTGCAGGAGTGGTAGTCAACTTTATTAATATCAATGAATTAAAAGAAACCATCAATGAGAAAGCAAAACTGAACCAGTACATTGCTCACCTTACCCAAAATTCTCCGGTAGCAATCTACGTCTATGACGTTAAAAAACAGGAGACTATTTTTACGACCAAGTCTTTATGGGAAACGGCTGGTTATTCTAAAACAGAAGCTGCTACTATGCGACCGGATTTACTGGATAACATTATTCATCCGGATGATTACACACGAGTGATGGACTATTATCAACGAATAATTCTAAAGATCAAAGGTAAAGAGGCAGCCTCGTTAGAATACCGAGTCATCCATCATAAAACACGGAAGTTTATCTGGATGCGAACGACGGATAAAGTGTATTCCCGTGGAGCAAAAAATCAGGTCAGTTCTATTCTGGGCGTTAGCCAGGAAATTACCGCAATCAAGGGAATGGAGGAACAAATTCTGATCAATCAGGAACGGGCCAGGCTCGCCGTGCAGGGGACGGGTGCGGCGTTGTGGGAATGGAGTGATCTGTCCAGAGATGATGCCTGGTGGTCCCCCGAGTTTTATAAACTACTGAGTTATAGTCCTAGAAAAATGAAAGCTTCTTACGGTGCTATGCTAAACTTGATACATCCCGATTTCGTCGAAGCCTTTCAGAAGAATATGAAGTTGCACCTGGAGGAAGAGAAGCCATTCGAAATGGAATTAAAGTTAAAAACGCACAAAAAAGAATATTGTTGGTTTAGAATAAATCTGCAGGCCCAAAGGGATAGTAATGGTAAGCCGATCAAAGTAGTCGGTATTTTATTTGATATTAATGAAAAACGACAATTGCTGGATGATATAGAAGAACAGAAAGCCAGACTCGATGCCATCCATAATAACGCCCTTACCGGAATTACACTATCAAATGACAAAGGGGTTATTTTCAGTGCTTCTAAAGGAGTCGAGCGGATTCTGGGTTACAGCCCCAAAGATCTGATTGGTAAAAAATTTGTAGACATTACTTACAAAGAGGAAATGAATCTAAGTCTGGAAATGTTTCAAAAATTGAAAAATGATGAAATTCCGTATATGCGATTTGATAAGCGGTACATTTGTAAGGATAAAAGCCTTAAGTGGGTGGATGTAAATATCACTAAAACGATCATTTTGGGAGAAGAAACCTACCTCTGTGTTATGGTAGATGTAGAGAAACGAAAAAAGGCGGAAAATGAAATGCGGATCCTCAATCAGGAACTGGAACGGTTTGCTTATTTGGCATCACATGATCTCAAAGAACCACTACGGACCATCACCAGTGTTACCGAACGATTAAAAGAAAAACATGGTCCTGCACTGGATAAAAATGCAAATCAATACATCGAATTTATCGAGCAGGCTTCTAATCGAATGCAAAAGGTAACCAGTGGGTTACTCATTCATTCGGAAATTGGTCGTAAAATTCAAAAATATCACTCGATTAATGCGAACAAATTGGTGAAAGAAGTCGTTGCTGATCTAGCAACCAACATCGCCGAAAATAACGCAGCGTTTATCATCAAAAGATTACCCAAAATAATGGGTGATCAGAATCAGCTGAGTATGCTCTTTCAGAATCTGATTAGTAATAGTCTGAAATATCGTAAAAAAACGGTAAATCCGATCATTGAAATTGGCTACGAGAATAAAGGAAAATACTGGGAGTTTTTTGTGAAAGACAATGGTATTGGAATTGCTAAAGCACACCAGGAGAAGATATTTGAAGTTTTTATCAGGCTACACAATAAAAAAGATTATGCGGGCTTGGGTATTGGATTGGCCAGTTGCAAGCGGATTGTAGAAAATCATCATGGAAAAATTTGGGTAGCATCCAAAGCTAAAAAAGGAACAACGGTATACTTCACCATTCCCAAAAAACAACCAAAACAGAGTTAAATCTAATAAACAAGATCGATGAAAAAAATAAAATGTATTCTGTTGGTAGATGATGATGCCACTACTAACTTTTTAAACGAAGAGTTAATTACCGATCTCGGAATTACCGAAGAAGTACACGTTGCACTGAACGGACAGGAAGCACTGAATTATCTTCACAAAAAGGGTAAATTCAAAGTGACTCGGGAGGGGGAGTACCCAACCCCAAGCCTTATTTTTTTGGACATTAATATGCCGCTTATGGGCGGCTTTGAATTTCTCGAAAAATATCATCAATTACCCAAAATCAAAAAAGCAGAAGTAGTCATCGTTTTTCTGACCACCTCTGATTCTCACAAGGATAAAATAAAACAATTAAATGATGAGGTCGTCCGTGATTTTATCGAAAAACCACTTAAAAAACAGGAGCTGCTGAAAATTGTGGAAGAGCATTTTGGTGAGACCGTCTGATCTTAAATTGGCTCCGCTTCCGTCAATAGATAAATAAAACTACCCGAATTATCGGGATACATTTTTAAAATCCCCTTAAAGGTTTTACGCTCGTCCATCTTATAACGCTTCAACGCCTTAGGCTTCACCTTAATATCCACAATCGTTTCCGGTCCACCGCCACCACAGAAAAAGCAGGTCGCATTTGGATTTCGGGACAACACAAAACTTACCCCCAACGCATCCAATGCAATCACATATCCCGATATCTGCACTTCCTTCCCGTCAAACTCCTTAATCAAATTCCCAAACGTCGCTACATCATATTCTAACATCAACTCCTCGGAATATTCCTTCTTAAATTTAACATCCGCCAAGGTCACCCAATCCAACACCTCCTGACCTCGGACAGTATCTACCACACCGAGCATCGAAAAAGTCATCAGAAAAAATAAGAGTCGCATTTTTTTCATACCGCAATTTAATCATCTTCAGAAATAAAAACCAGCACTTTATAGTTAATGAATAATTAAGAATCTTATAATGAATAATGTGCTTTAACGCATGCTTTCATAAGACAGGCGAGCCATTATTTCTAAATTAATTTTTTATGTAAAAAAAACACGCTAAAAGATATACACGCTCGCTCAGCGTATCTCTGCGCCCTTTGCGCGACAAAACACGTCAGACGAGATATTATTTATTAAAGCTAAACATGTTAAAGCATCTCCCGAAACAAGTACAGGACAAGTCCTACGAGATAAAATACTTTCATAATAAAAGATATACTCATTAAATGTCTCTGCATTTCTGCTTCTCTACGAAACAAAATATTCTTTAAGAAAGTGACAACCTCAATCATCCAACTGCCGCCCACCCCTCACCGATTGCAGAAAGCCCATCGTCGCCCCACCGAAAGCCAAACACGTTAGCAAGGAAAAAAGCCCATCGTCCGCCCATCACCAATTGAAGAACCCGCGTCAAAAGAGCGCCCATTGTTCGCCTACTGAAAGCCCACGGAAAGCCAACTGTCAGCCCATGGCCTACCCACCGAAAGCCAAACACGTCAGCAGGGAAAAAAGCCCACCGAAAGCCAATCGTCCCCCCTCGCCATCGCATTCCCCGCCAGCCATCCACCCGTCCACGCCGCCTGAAAATTAAACCCACCCGTCACCGCATCAATATTCAACACTTCTCCCGCAAAGTATAAATTAGGTAACTGCTTACTCTTAAAGGATTTAAAATCAACTTCTTTTAACAAAACACCTCCAGCTGTCACAAACTCATCCTTAAAAGTACTTTTTCCTTTAACCGCGTAGGTGCCTTGCGTCAGCTCTGTTACCAGTTTATTAAATTGTTTCTTCGCCAGGTCCGCCCATTTACGACCTTCCTCAATCCCCGCTGCACGGATCATTCGCTGCCACAAACGTCGGGGCAAATCAAACTGCGGATATTTTACCACCAACCGCAATCGATTTTTCTCCTTGATTTTTTCGAGCTGTTGCGCTGCCTCGTTATAGTTTATCTTGCCAAGCCAGTTGACCTGTAAAGCAAAATCATATTGTTTTTCGTTCAAAATTCGTGCGCCCCACGCAGATAATTTAAGCACCCCCGGGCCACTCAATCCCCAGTGGGTTATTAACAACGGACCACTCGCTTCCAGTTTGGTTCCAGCAACTTTCACAAGTGCATTTGGAACGGATAATCCCGCCAAATCTTTTATTCTTTCGTCCTTAATGTTAAAAGTGAAAAGGGACGGAACCGGGGCAATCGTTTGGTGACCAATCTCTTGTAGCAACGCCCATATTTTTGGATTACTACCCGTAGCCAGCATCAATTTATCCGCCCGGTAATCTTCTGCCGGGGTTGTAACGATCCACTGTTCCGAGCCGTCGGTCGCCAGTGCAATCTTCGTCACCCGCGTACTCGTCAACACCCGTACACCTGCTTTTTGCGCCGTACCCAACAAACAGTCAATCACCGTCTGAGAGCGATCCGTTACCGGAAACATTCGACCATCCGCTTCGACCTTCGTTTTAACGCCCCGACTTTCAAACCATTCTACCGTATCCTTACACTGAAACTGGTAAAAAGGACCCAATAGCGGTTTTTCACCTCTGGGATAAAATTTGGTCAATGGCTTGGGTTGAAAACAAGCATGCGTTAAATTACAACGACCACCCCCGGAGATTCTGACTTTTTCCAACACCGACTTTCCCCGTTCCAAAATCGTCACGGATAAATCAGGATTGGCTTCGGCACAGGTAATCGCCGCAAAAAAACCGGCAGCGCCACCACCCACAATAAAGACTTGCTTTTTCTCTGACACAATTTTTTATTTGAAGATGTTATTAATAAGTCTATTGATGGATCTATGTATCAAAACCTTTGGATTATTCCTTGGATTGGAAATACCAATTCAGTTAAAAAAGAGGACTTAAAAACTATTAAAACTACTATTAATCTGATTTACGGTTCACTTTGTCTTGAATGCGAGTAAAATGAATGGATAGTTTAAACATAAATAGATATACACCGTAATCACTTAATGAAATTAACCTGACATCAGGCAGGGTACTACGATCAACATAATCATTAGAAATGTTTTGTATTCTATCCATGAAAATAATTGATTCCTCTATTTTTCCTTCAATTTTTGGTAAGAAGAAAATTTGTGTAATCTGCTGTTTTCTTATTGATTCGAAGTGAGCATTTAGTTGGGCTGGATTTTTTGAAGAATTTTCCCTAAGGCTTGAAATATATTTTGAAAAAGGAATTAATGGGGAATAAACTATTTGAGAAGAAAAATTTCTTTTATTTTCTTGATCAATATCACAAGTGTTAGAGAAAATAACGCTATTTACTTTTTTTACATCAGTTTGTGGAAGCTGAATGACTAACAAATCTTTTATTCCGTCACCCTGATAAATGATGGGATCATTTTTTAGATACGATATGTATATTCTTTGGTTAATGTTATTAGGAAATTCTTTGAGTTGTTTGAATAACTCTGATTCAGACTCGCTCGATAGATATTTTGGCAGGTAAAGTTTCAGTTTCTCAAGGTCCATATTAAATCCAATCCCAGAAATTTTTATTAATTATTTTAATTGTTTCATCATCTAGAGAGTGAGAATTTTTAGTGATAGAGTTGGAGAACAATTTAAGCGTATTTATTTTTTGTAAAGTTTGTATTTGTATCCAATAGTCTTTTTACCATCTATCACATTCGAGGCATTATTAGCTATTTGTAAAGTACTTAGAAAATTACCCGTAGTTAACTCTGTTCTGAATATTGTCTTTTTTAGATCACTTACCTCATTTTTGATTAGAACTTTCATTTTGAGATGATTGAATATGTCTGCATCAAAATAATTAATGTATCTTAGGCCTAGTCTTTCTACTCTTTTGATTATACTTTGTTCAAAAATACTTTTTAAAATTTTTTCAATTTCGTTAGAAAAAGTTCTCCATCCAACATATGGTATCTTAGAGCTAATTGTAAAAACTTCAGGTCCGATTTGAATTGTAAATTGATCTCCAGTAGCTTTATAAGTGGGTTTGAATCTTAGAGAAGGATCATTTTCAAGAAGTTCTTCGGGAATTTGAAGAATAGGAAGTTTCTCTATTTTAGGGTAATCTTTTTGTAAAATATTATAAATTAGACCAAAAACTGCACTTGAGTAAATATTGCTTGTGAATCTCATTTCAAATACAGCATCTACAATAGAACAATTTTCTATTCTAATTGGTAATTCCATATTATGCAAATATACATAAATGATTGTCAAAAATTATAATGATTTCTTTCATGATTGTTCTCTGATGTTGTTTTATAATGAGAAAAGCATTTTTTAGATGCTTTAAAGCAAAGAAAATTACTCAAAATCAAACAGAAGACAATTTTCCCAAAGCTTCCTTCTTTTTCTTAAATTTGTACCAACCAATATTCTAACCATCATGGCTTTACAGGCACTCGAAACGGAGCAAAAAGCGCTCGAAATTAATCTGGATGACAATATCTATGGCACTTTTGCCGAAATCGGTGCCGGACAGGAGGTCGCTCGCTACTTTTTTCAGGTCGGTGCCGCAGCGGGAACGATCGCTAAAACCATCTCTGCTTACGATAAAGTTTATTCTGATAAAATCTATGGATTAGAAGCCAGCGGACGTTATGTCTGTGAGTCTCGATTGTACAAAATGCTGGACCATGAATATGATCTGATGATTGATCGACTGGAAAATCAGCGACCCACCGCTAACTTTTTCGTCTTTGCAGATACAATTGCTGCCATCAATTATACCAAAACGATTAAAGGTGACGGTTGGTTAGGGTTACGTTTTCAGCTTTCGCCGAATGGACTTCCCAACGAAATTGTACTCCACGTAAAAATGCTGGATAATGATAATCACCTGCAGCAACAGGCCATCGGAGTCCTTGGGGTTAATCTGATTTATGCTTGTTATAAATATCACGAAAATCCTGAAATGCTCATTCAGTCGCTGATGGATGGGTTGCACGGTCGGGTAGCAATTGATATGCTACGCTTGTCCGGACCCAATTTTGAGGAAGTCGACAACCGATGGTTGTGTCTGATGTTGGTCAAGCACGGATTGAGTGATGTGGCGATGTTTGGGCCGGATGGTCGCTCGGTACATGCTTCCGAATTTTTATACCGCAAAAACGTGCTGGTTGTTCGGGGTAGCTTCCGACCTCCAACCTTAGTTAATATTGATATGATTCGCTCCAGTCGGGATCAATTTTTTCAGGAACCTGAAACGGATCCGGATAAGGCTTTTGTGCTGACAGAAATCACGATGGATAACCTAAAGTCCGATGGAGAATTAGACGAAAAAGATTTTATGGATCGGGCTGATTTATTATGTACCCTCAATCAAACGGTGGTGATCTCTAACTGCGAGGAACACCATAAACTGGTTCGTTACCTGGCTGATTATAAGCCTGCTAACCTTGGATTGGTGCTGGGTGTACGGGAATTGTTAGAAATGATCAGTACCAAGTATTTTGAAAATAGAGACGGAAGATTACTGGCAAGTTTTGGAGAGTTATTTACCCGTAAAGTGAAGATGTACATCTACCCGACCATGCAGGAAGGAAGCGAAGAATTGATGAATGCTAAAAATTTACCAATTCCGGAAGGGATTAAGTTTTTGTATAAACATTTGCTGGATTCCAAGCATATTGTAGATATAGAAGGATTCCAACAGGAACACCTGCATATTTTTTCCAGAGAAGTGTTGAAAATGCTAAAAGATGACAAAGAGGGTTGGGAGCAGATGGTGCCATCTCGTGTAGCAAAAATGATCAAAGACAAGTGTTTGTTTGATTTCCCTTATAAACAAAAAGAATTTGAATACTAAAAATAAAATAGTGAAAATTATTTCGCTAGTCAGCTGCGGCTACTTCCTATTTTTAATCGCCTGTAATACGATCTCACCTCCGACGGATGAAACGGACCCGTCATCGGTGGCAAACCAAACCGCAATTATTACCCCTGATCATCAAACTACTAAGATGGATGCTTCTCCTACGGAAATAAAAATGGATTCTTCAATTGCGACTACCCATCTGATGGGAAAATTTGACCCATTAAAAGATAGTGATTTTACCGAAATTGAAATCCAGTACGCGGATCGTCCCGGTCAGCTTTTACACAAAGAAACCTATGTCGCATTCATTCGCATGTACGAAGCTGCCAAAAAAGATGATATCAAACTAATTATCAAATCGGCTACCCGGAATTTCTCCGCTCAGAAAGTAATCTGGGAAGGTAAATGGAACGGCAAACGCCTGTTGGAAGGAAATATTAACGCGGCTAAAAAGATTCCGGACCCGGTGCAACGTGCCCTGAAAATTCTGGAATACAGCTCTATGCCAGGAACCTCCCGTCACCATTGGGGAACCGATATTGATCTGAACGCTTTTGTTAATTCCTATTTTGAAAAAGGACAAGGAAAAAAAGAATATGACTGGCTCGTTGCTAACGCTGCGCAATTTGGCTTTTGTCAACCTTATACGCCCAAAGGTCCCAGTCGTCCCGATGGCTACAACGAAGAAAAATGGCACTGGTCTTATTTACCACTCGCTACCCGCTTATCTGATCAGTATAAAATTCGCCTGAGCGACACCGATATCTCTGGCTTCGATGGCGCCGAAACCGCTCCCGAAATCGGAATCATAAAAAAATACGTCTTTGGAATTAACCATCGTTGCCTATAGTGCGTTAAGATGGATAGAAGGAGTTTAGATTAGTTGTATCAGGTTAGAGGGTGTTCAATTAAACTATTTAACAATCTATTATAAAGACAATATTTTATTATGTAAATTAATCTAATTGATTAGACACCGTTAATTGAATATCTCCGTACTAAAGGTTCGAAAAAATATGTAAAAAAGCCCACGACTAATAAAGTCGCAGACTTTTTTTTAAAATATTATTTGGGTTAAGAAAGCGTCTGCTTTACCTCAATAATTTCGTAAGCTTCGATTACATCACCTACTTTTATATCATTAAAATTCTTAATCGACAAACCACATTCCAGTCCATTTTTCACTTCTTTCACATCATCTTTGTGTCGCTTTAGAGAAGCGATTTCTCCTTTCTGTCCTTCCTTAACCGGGAAGACGACGATACCATCACGGATGAGTCTAATATGATTATTTCTAATTACTTTTCCTTCCTGAACAAAACAACCAGCAATGGTACCTACTTTACTAATTTTGTACACCTCCCGTACTTCAACCTGCGCAGTAATTTTTTCTTCTTTGGTCGGTTCCAGCATTCCTTCCATTGCCATTTTGATTTCCTCAATGGCTTCGTAGATAATAGAGTACATCTTTATTTCAACTCCCTCCCGTTCGGCAAGCTTACGCGCCCCGAGCGAAGGACGTACCTGGAAACCAATAATGATGGCATCCGAAGCAGAGGCTAAGAGTACATCAGATTCGATGATTTGTCCAACCGCTTTGTGAATTACATTCACCTGAATTGATTCGACCGACAACTTGATTAACGAATCAGATAAAGCTTCAATAGAACCATCTACATCCCCCTTCACAATCAGATTCAACTCTTTAAAGCTACCTAATGCCAGACGACGACCGATTTCATCCAAACTAATTCGCTTGTTGGCTCTAACGGCCTGTTCCCGGTGAATCTGAGCACGACGGGAAGCCACTTGACGCGCATCCTGTTCGCTTTCCATGACCTTAAATTTCTCTCCTGCCTGTGGTGCTCCACTCAATCCAAGTACGAGGATTGGTTGTGAAGGACCTACTTTTTTCACTTTTTTACCACGTTCGTTAAACATGGCTTTCACCTTACCAGAATATTCTCCCGCCAGCATTACATCACCTTGTTTTAGGGTTCCCGTCTGTACGAGTAGTTTGGTAACGAAACCACGACCTTTATCAAGGGATGCTTCAATCACCGTACCGATTGCTTCCCGATCCGGGTTAGCAGATAACTCGAGTACTTCTGCCTCGAGTAAAACCTTTTCTAATAATAGATCAATATTTTTTCCGGTTTTAGCAGAAATATCCTGTGATTGGTATTTACCACCCCAGTCTTCTACAAGGAAATTCATCTGAGCGAGTTCTCCCTTGATTCTTTCCGGATCTGCACCATCTTTATCAATCTTATTAATCGCAAAAATGATGGGTACTCCAGCTGCCTGAGCGTGACTGATGGCTTCCTTTGTTTGTGGCATAATGTTATCATCCGCCGCTACGATAATGATGGCAATATCTGTCACCTTCGCACCACGTGCTCTCATCGCTGTAAAGGCTTCGTGACCCGGTGTATCCAGAAAAGTAACTCGTTTTTTATCTTC
The DNA here is from genome assembly GCA_938008185.1 of uncultured Saprospiraceae bacterium. Taxonomy (GTDB): domain Bacteria; phylum Bacteroidota; class Bacteroidia; order Chitinophagales; family Saprospiraceae; genus JALZUU01. The sequence goes on along the minus strand of CALLLR010000173.1, from coordinate 1,570 downwards.
TCCTACGGATACCTCGTGTGCTCCAATATGTTGAGTGATGCCACCCGCTTCCCCTTCTGCAACGTTGGCAGATCGGATATAATCCAGTAAAGACGTTTTACCATGATCGACGTGTCCCATTACCGTAACAATAGGCGCTCGAGGAAGTAAATCTTCTGGGTTATCTACGATTTCTTCATCTTCATCCTGTTCTTCTTCAGCGCTAATAAATTCAACTTCGTGGCCAAACTCTTCGGCGAGTAATTCGATAATTTCTGCATCCAATCGCTGATTGATAGAAACGATTACACCGAGATTCATACAGGTAGTAATTACCTGCGTCACAGAAACGCCCATCAAACTTGCTAACTCGGAGACCGATACGAATTCCGTCAACTGGAGTTTTCCAGTTTCCTTCTCGCTTTCCAGCGTTTCTTGTTTTTCTCTCATTCGTTCACGGTTATCGCGACGAATTTTAGAGCGTTTATTTTTACCCCCTCCCGAAATACGGGCCATTGTCTGTTTGATTTTCTCATCAATTTCTTTTTGAGAAACTTCTTTAACTTCATTACGGCCGCCACGGCGATTGGAATTACTATTTGAACGATTATTACCGCCAGGTCTCGAGCCTTGTCGTTGTGGTGGTCGATTGTTATTGTTAACAACTACCTGAGTGACTTTCCGCTTTCGACGTTTTTTGGTGGTATCCGATTTGGTGATCTTTTTCTTTTTAGCAGGTTTGAGTTTATCGGCATCGATTTTACCCAATATTTTGAGACCTTTTAATTGAGGTGTTTTAGCACGCATCATTTCTTCACCTTCTTTTACCGGCGTCTCTATACTTTTAGCCTCATCTTTGACTGCCTCTGCCTCTGCGGGTGTTTCCGGTGTAGGTGTTTCTGCTGCTGGTGTTACTTCCTTTTCAGGTTTAACAGCATCGACTTCAGGCTCCGGAATTGGTTTCTTTTTTTCTTCTCTTTTAGACTTAGTTTTTGATTTCTTCTTCGTAAGATCGATCTTACCTTTAATGGTTAAGCCATCAAGTTTTGGAGCATCTGAGTCATCTACTTTTTCTGTTACTTCCGCTTTTTCTACTATTTTCTCAGAGGTCGTTTTAGATACGACCGGCTCTTCAATGATTGGTGCTTCTTCTACCACCGGTGGCGTCACTTCTTTCACCACTTCTGGTGGCTTAATTTCTATCGGCGGCGATGTGGGAGGAGGATTAGGAGCAGGTGGTGGTGGAGAAAAAGATATTTCCTTCTTTGGAGCTTCTTCTTTTTTAGGAGTGGAGCGGGTGCCAATAACTAATTGGTCGGCTTTTTCTTTGATGGCAGCAGAATTCCGGAATTCCTTGAGTAACTCATCGTACATCTCATCGGAAACCTTGGCAGTAGGTTTGTTGTCAATTTCATGACCCGCCTTCGCCAAAAACTCGACGATTGTAGTGGTCCCTACATTTAATTCTTTTGCTACCTTAACTAATCTTTGAGCCATTCAATATTTTTTAGTGGCGAAGTAAGCGATATTTGTTAATGATAGACAACAGCCTTTCCGATAAGTAATTAGAATTACATTTTAAATCATTTTA
>CALLLR010000172.1 GCA_938008185.1 uncultured Saprospiraceae bacterium | reverse complement strand
TATAAAAAGCATTCTTAGTATACTAGTATATAAATATTTTCCCATGATAAAATTAGAAAAAATAGTTTGTCTTAATCGAATAGATTATCTGCATATTTCTGCGATTCTTTCTTTTTTTATTTTGTTAGGTAGTTCTCTATCAGCCCAGACGGCCCATAAATCCCTGCGCTTCGGCGACAATGCTTACGAAAAAGGAGATTTTAGTGGTGCCGAAATTAATTACCGTCGGGCACTCGAAAAAGAAAACGCCGCAAAATCAAAATACAATCTGGGCAACGCTGTTTACAAACAAGGTCGCTACGAAGAAGCCATTCCGCAGTTTGAGGCTGCGGCCAGTTCCTCGCTTGATCCGGAAATGCGTGCTAATGCTTTTCATAATTTGGGGAATGCCTATTTTGAAAAACAGGAATATGACAAAAGTGTAGAAGCTTATAAAAATTCGTTGAGAATTGCGCCGGATGATATGGATACCAAAAAAAATCTATCTCGTGCGATGCGGCGTATGCAACAACAGCAACAGCAGCAACAACAACAGCAACAACAAGATCAGAATAAAGAAGAAAACGAAGAGAATCAGGAGCAGCAAGAGCAACAAAATCAGCAGGATCAGCAACAACCGCAAGATCAGGAGCAGGACCAGCAACAACAGCAACAAGATCAGCAGGGCGAAGAACAGGACGAACAAAAAGAAAAAGAAGCTCAACCCCAGGAGCGGGATATGAACAAAGAGGAAGCTAAAAAGTTACTTCAGGTAATGGACGAGGAAGAACGAAAAGTACAGGAGAAAATGCGGAAAATGAAAGGAAAAAAAACAACCACGGGGAAGGATTGGTAATAACCGACTGATCCCGACGAAGGAGGGTGGCGTATGACAATACGCCAAAGGAGGGCACCGCGTAAGCGGACGGGAAGCATTTTACTATTCAGAGATCACCTCACTGAGAGGCAGATAGAACACTATAAACAAGGACATTCAATACTCTTAAGATGAAAAAAATTTTATTATTAACTACTTTTATAAGTTTGGGGCTGATTGCCTGGAGTCAGGAGCCCTCTTTTACCGTCAGTGTCTGGCCCGATACCTTATTACTTGGTAATCAATTGCAGGTTTCTTTTAAACTGGAAAACGGAAATAGTCAGGATTTTACCCCTCCGGCATTCGAAGGGTTTAGCGTGGTGGCTGGACCCAATATGTCTTCGAATATGATAATGACCAATGGCGTAGTTAGTCAATCTATTACCTATTCCTATTATTTAGAAGCAAAAGAAGCAGGGGTGTTTTTTATTCCACCCGCTAAAATTGAAACGGAAGAAGAGGCGCTATTTACGGAACCGCTCGAAGTAATCGTATTGCCAAATCCAGAAGGGATTATTCAGAAAAAATCAGGATCGACTAATGTTTTTGGTTGGGATTCCGATTTTTTTAGAATGCCGGAATTTAGAATGCCCGATTTGCCAAAAGAAAAAGAAGCGCCCAAAAAGAAAAAGCGTAAGACTTATAAATTATGAACATCAAATACGCCGGAAATATAATTTTATTGTTTTTTACCTCGTTGGCCAGTAGTCTTTTTGCACAGCAACCGGTGGAATTTTCCGCTAGTACAGATGCAAAGCAGGTAGTGGTAGGCGGTTATTTTGAAGTCAGCTTTACGCTGGAAAACGCGCAGGGGAGTAATTTTCAACCACCTGCCTTTAAAAATTTTAATTTGTTGAGCGGTCCCAATCAGTCGATCAGTACCTCTTCTTTTAATGGAAAATGGACTCGTACCCTTACCTATTCATATAACTTACAGCCTAAAAAAACTGGGAAATTTACCATCGCTCCCGCCAGCATAGAAGTAGATGGGAAAAAACTGACGACCAACCCACTGAGTATAGAAGTAGTCAAAGGAAAAGACAATACGGCCTCCACTCAAGAAGAACTGGAAGAACAAATAGAAACAGAGATTTATATCGAAGCCATTCCTTCGTCGATTGAAGCCAGAGTTGGTGAGCAAATTATTCTGGATTATAAAATCTATACGACCAAACAAGTAGAATCTTATAATCCACTTAACGAACTGGACTACGCCGGTTTTTTTGCCGAAGATTTACGATCTTACAACAGTCAGGTACTCAAAGAGGTGATTAATGGTATACAATATAGTACCAAGATCATTAAAAAAGTTGCTTTGTTTCCGCAGCAGGCAGGTATTCTGGAAATTCCACCCTTGCGGATGCAGGTAGCCGTCGCTTCTCCCAATCAAACAAAACGACGGCGCAGTATTTTTTCTTATCCGGATTTGATTCGTATTCAGGTGGCGACCAAGATGCTCAATATCAACGTGCGCGATTTACCCGATAATCCGCCGGTCAGTTTTTCCGGAGCGGTCGGCCATTACACGATGGAAGCGCGCACCAACAGCCGCCAGATCAATACCAACGATGCGTTTTCTATACAGCTTTCAGTCAATGGAGATGGAGATCTGAAGTTAGTACAGGCACCAGATTTGATGTTGGGCGACAGCTTTGAAATTTTTGATACAAAAGTAGTGGCCGAAAATGCATTAGTGGCACAGCAAGGTCGTTTTGTGGGTAAAAAAGTATTCGATTATTTAATTACCCCAAAGTATCCGGGACGGTTTAAATTAAAACCAAAATTTACCTATTACGATGTGGATAGCTTGCGCTACCTAACGCTGGAAAGTGAACCACTTGCCATCTCCATCGCACAAGGTGATCAATCAAAAGCAGTCATTCCAAAGAATGATGAAACAACTGCAACCTTGAAGGGAATTATGAAAACCGCTAACTGGCAGGAAAAATCTACGCCACTTTTTGGTTCGCCAATCTTTTATATTTTATTGGGTCTTCCGCTGCTATTGCTCGGAGGTGCTTATCTTTATAAACAGTATCAGTTAAAATTACTCAACGTCGATACCGAAGCTTTGCGTCGACAACGCGCCAATAAAGTCGCCTTAAAAAGACTGGAAACTGCAAATACTTTTTTAAAAGAAAACAAGAGTCGTCTCTTTTACGACGAAGTTTCCAGAGCGATGCTGGATTACGTTTCCGATAAATTAAACATTCCGTTTTCTAAAATGAGTAAAGATAATGTTCGAGATAAGTTGCTGGAACTAAAAGTTTCAGAAACGCCGATTCAGCAGTTTATTCACGTGATTAAAACCAGTGAAATGGCCTTATTTGCCGGAAAGGATAATTCGAGCGCTATGCAGGACGTGTACCAGCAGGCGGTGGAAGTGGTAAGTGGGGTAGAGGCGGAGTTGATTAATGGGTAGGTGTAATGAATAATATGGTAATAAATAATGCCCGCGACCGAGTAAAACGTGGTTGCAGGCATTATTCATTATTCAATAAAAAATTATTAATTATCCCCTTCGCTCCATCCCCTTACGTACCAACCACGGCAACTCATTCTTTTCATAAACCGAAATATTCGCCTCCTCACTCCCAAAGCTTTTAAAGAATTTATAGACACCCGGAATGTCGGAACCTTCAAAATCAAAAATACGATTTGTACCCGCATATTGTTTGATGACCTTATCCAAAATAAAAGAACTGCTGAATTTTTTTCGACCTTCTGCATTGGCGCAGCCCATTAAATAAACAATCCTTTTGTTGGTAATGATGAAAATGCCGAGCGCGAGCCGTTGTCCATGTTCGTTTCTAACTTCGAGCATTAATATTTCTAAATGTTGGGTAGCGGCCTGGAGTAATTGACGGATCCGTTGCCAGTCTTTTTGAGAAAAGGTAAGTTGACTTTTCAGCGTTTGTTGGTAGAATGTTAGTAAGTCGTCGATGAGTAAGCTTTCGTTGATACTCGTTTTTTCGGCGGCTGTTCGGATACCACGGATCAGATTTTTTTTGTAGCCTTCCTGAATCTTTTCGTGACTATTGGTAAGCGAAATAACGAGATTGGTTTTCGTCCGGCAGTTGGGATGATCGATTTGTTGATTAAGTGGATAAACTATTTTTTTAAATTTATTGGGAATACTATTTAAAAAATTAATGGTGGTTTCTTCCGATAAACTGGGGCCAGCGATGCCTAGTTGCTGCGTCAGCAGGGGCGCAAATATTTGTTTGATTCCAAAGATTTTCCCATTCCACGGCAGCGGCATCACGTATTGATAGTCGGGGGTGATTAAAGCATCCCACTGCCCGGAGGTGGCGTGGTCCAGGTACCAGCTGTACGCATAGGGTAGGCCCTGCGGATCGTCGGCGACGGTTGCATCCCAGCGTGTTCTATCAATATCCCGATGTTTTACGTAACGTATCTCCATGGACTAACAAAGGAAAGCAGAATAAAGGGGAAAGGCAACATTCGAAGGCATCGATATTGCGGATCGGGATATTTGCGACCGTAAACCATATTTTTCGGAATCAGGTAATTTTTTTAATAGTTGATAGACAAGCCCTACGATTTCCATCCCTAAATTTCAACAATACATTTTTTAAAGTTTCTCATAATTTTTTATTGCAAAAAGTGTTTTAAAAAATTAATTCTATAACCCAATAAGATTAGAAATTCTTCTACGTTAAGTAAACACGATTGAGGGAAGCCAGCAGCCAGCAGCAAGCAGCACTCTCACCCCAAAAACAAATACAACAACTGCACAAACAAAATCTTCGTAATCAACGCCACGGGCAACATCAAAATATACCCAATGGTCGGTAACCGGTTACCCGCTTGTTCCAATGCATAATCTAAAATCGCCGGTTGATTAGAAACCATTCCCGTCAAAAAACTAAACGGAATTTTAAATAATTTATACCCAACAAAAAGGGTGATAAATGCCGTTAGCGTACTGATGATCGCACCACACAAAAAGAGCAAGCCACCGCTACCGCCCGCCAGCGTTGTCATAAAAGTATGTCCTGAACGAATCCCGATTCCAGCCAATAACAAGATCAAGCCGAATTGCCGCAGCGTCAGATTGGCACTATGCGGCAAAGTCCAGACAATCGATCCCGTCCGCCGCCACTTACTTAATAACAAGGACACGATCAACGCGCCACCGGCTGCGCCAAGTTTAAAATTAATTCCGCCGGGCAAAGAAAAAGTGATCATTCCCAGCAATAATCCCATCGCGATGCCCATGCCAAAAGATAACAAGTTGATATGGCTCATCGCTTCGTAGGAATTACCAAAAAAAGCGTTGACTTCCGGCATGTCTTCTCTTTTAGCTAACAGTCGTACTCGATCCCCGAATTCGAGCACCGTTTCGCTGTTGGCCAACAGTTCCATATCGCCCCGGTTGATCCGGGTGATCAAAACCGGAAATCGTTCGTTGAGATTGAGCGAAGCAATATTACGGCCCACAATATCAGGATTAGAAACAAACATCCGGCGGACATCATAAATCCGGCGATCGTCCGAAAGATGATATTCCGTCCGTTCTCCCAGCAGGTCAATAGTTCGGGTAAGCGTATCTTTAGAACCAATTAAAACGATTTGGTCGTCCAGCTCAATTCGGGTGTCCCACGTGATGATAGATGTCTCACTGCCGCGATTCATCCGGGCAAAAACCAGGCGACCGTCAATTTTTTTATAAATGTCTCTGATGGTATAGCCGGCCAGATCCGTATTGGTAATTCGCACGGTGGCTCTATCTAATTGCTCGCTGATCGGATAAGCCGATTGTAATTCTGCCTCCTCTTTTTTAAAATCAATTTTCAGCCATTTTCTCATAAAAAAAATAGCCATTAACGTCCCGAATACCCCCATTGGATAAGAGAGCGAATAACCAATAACTGCGTGGTCACTAAGATTGGACACTTCTCCTGGATTAGAATTTTCAATCAAATCGAGTAGTCCGGCCAGTGAAGGCGTATTGGTGGTACTGCCCGCAAAAAGACCACCCGAAGTGGCGGCGTCCAGTTCAAATAAAAAATGTAACCCCACCGTGATGGCCGCAGAAAGCGTTAACATCCCGATCACAAAAAAGACATTACGCAATCCCTGCTTTTCAAAAATGGTGAAAAATCCGGGTCCGCTGCTAAGTCCGATGGTATAGATAAAGATGACCAGTCCGAGGGAAACAATAATTTCGGGTACGCTCATTTCGGGGTCCAGGGCGCCGAAGGCCAGTCCGACGAAAAGCACGGCGGCGACACCCATTTTATTGCCCCGAATCGTGATGCTACCCACGAGATAACCTACGGCGGAAACGACGAATAAGAGCAATAAAGGAGATTGTTTAAAGAGTTCGATCAAGGTAGTTGGGAGCGTTTTGTTTAGAATTAAAGGAGTGTACAATTTTTTGCCGGTAGCTGGTGTCGGCCAGTTGGCTTCTTTCTGGCGCGGGTTTATCGTGAAAAAAGGAAATATTGATGAACAGTAATCGCTATTTTTTAATCTTTTCCACCCGAATATCAAAATAAAGCTTTTTTTCCTAAAAAAACGTTAATCTATCGAATACAGTTACTTATGGCACGTAATATGTGCATTTTTGTAATGTAAAAAGGCTATTGGCCATTTGCTATTCGCTATTTGCTCTCTGTCCATCCCTAAAATAGGTTGACGTTTTTAGATAATTATAAACCTTCAAAAAGGGAGAGCTGATTATGAATTTCACTATTTTGATTAGAAACAGTGAATACCTTCATCTCAGGTCTTTGTTTTTGTGAAAGTTCTTTG
>CALLLR010000171.1 GCA_938008185.1 uncultured Saprospiraceae bacterium | reverse complement strand
AAAGTATACTTGTTTTATGGTCAACCATGTCATTACCACTTTACTGGAAAGCTCTGATGGACAGTTTATGGTGACGGGACGGCAGATTGATACGCCCTGTGGTATTGCGATGACCGAAGGATTGGCACCGCTGATTGGCCGTTTGCAAAATCGGGCCGCCATCAACGACTTTTCCCGCTCCAAGGGACTGATGAAAGAAAGGGTGGAACGCGTAGTCGCCGAACTGGCTACCATGGAAATCCGGGATAAAAAAGGTATTAGCAAACAGCTCCAAACCAAAATCTGGGGTTTTAACGTTTCTTCGACCGACATCGAAATTTCCGCTATCAGTATTCTTAAAGTAGGTTTCCGGCTGGACGAATATTTTGATATCAATCTCGATAGCCGCAAAAGACGGGTAAAGGTTATCCTACCCGAGCCGAGCATTTTAAGTCACGAGGTATATCCCAAAGTGGACAAGATGGACATCGGCTGGATGCGGGAAGTCAACACCGATGATTTTAACGAAAACTTTAATATCCTCCGCACCGAATTCCGTCGGGATGCCTACGCCGATAATGTCATGGAAAAGGCCAAAGTCCAGGCAACCGAAATTATGGAAATGATGATGATGCCGTTGGTGGCTTCGGTTGGGAACGGATATACGCTGGAAGTGAATTATCGGGGATCACAGGGGGTGTTGAATTAGGGGGTTGATCTGAAGGTTCCCGTTTTCCCGCAAGGCATTATGAATAGCTGGTTGGCCAGTTGGCTCTCTTTAACGTTCGTGAACGAAATCAATATTATTGGATATTCCACATTCAATATTGAAGAGAAAGAAACTAAAATCACCTCCCTCCTCTCCAGGACTTTTTAAAATAAATATCCACCTGTTCTGCCGCTTCCCGTCCTTCCGCCAGTGCCCAAACGACCAATGACTGTCCACGTCGCATATCACCCGCCACAAATACCTTTTCTACATTGGTTTGGTACCGGTTGTCTTCTACCAGGTTTCGTTCGTTTGTAGCGACACCCAGAGACGACAAAATGCCTTCCAACTGAGGATTGGTAAATCCAATGGCCAGTAGGACCAGATCGCATTCGATGATTTCCTCGGTTCCCGGAATTTCCGTAAATTTTTGGTCTTTCCAATCGACCTTTACGGTTTTAATTCCCTTGACCGATCCATCTTCATTTTTTAGAAATTCTTTGGTTAAAATCGCCCAGTGCCGATCACATCCTTCTTCGTGCGAAGAAGAAGTTCGAAGTTGCATTGGCCAGAGCGGCCACGGCGTAGATTCGTCCCTCACACTCGGTGGCTGAAATAGTAACTCTATTTGTCTAACCGAAGTAGCGCCGTGCCGGTTGGAAGTTCCCACGCAATCTGCTCCCGTATCTCCCCCACCGATGACCACTACTTTTTTACCATTGGCCGAAAGCAAAGGTTCTTTAATCTCATTTCCGGCAATTCGTTTGTTATTTTGCTCCAGGAAATCCATTGCAAAATGAATCCCTTTGGCGGATCTGCCTTTGATTGGTAAGTCTCTTGGAATGGTAGAACCTCCACATAGTATCATAGCATCCGAAGTTTGCAGCAGTTCTTTTGCATCTACATTGACGCCCACGTTTGCGCCCGTTTTAAATTTAATCCCTTCGGCTTCCATCAGGAGCAATCGACGATCCACGACGTTTTTTTCCAATTTAAAATCAGGAATACCGTAGCGTAGCAAACCACCAATCCGGTCGTTGCGCTCGTATACCGTAACGGTGTGTCCAGACTTGTTAAGCTGCGCCGCCGCGGCCAGTCCCGCCGGGCCAGAACCAATGACCGAAATCTTTTTCCCAGTTCGTAAAGTCGGTGGTTCGGGGCGAACCCACCCTTTGTCAAAAGCCATTTCTATAATCGACTTTTCAATATGCTCAATCGTCACCGGACTTTCGTTAATCCCCAAAACACAGGAAGCTTCACAAGGGGCCGGACAGATCCTTCCGGTAAACTCCGGGAAATTATTGGTTTTACTCAAGGTCAGGTAAGCTTCTTCCCAGTTACCTTCGGTAACGGCCTCGTTAAATTCCGGAATCAGATTTCCCAGCGGACAACCATTGTGACAAAAGGGAACGCCACAATCCATACAACGGTTTGCTTGCTGCTGTATTTTATCTTCGGATTGTGCTATATAGATTTCCTGATAATCCTGCACCCGTTCTTTGGGATCTCTCGTCAAAGGCGTTTCTCTGGGAATTTTTAAAAATGCTTTTGGATCATTGATCATAATAGTAAGTACTTTATGTTAAGTAGAGAATATTTTGTTATTTGCTTTTTGCTGCTTGCTGCTTTAACGTTTAAGTTAAGTAAGAAGCTGGGGTGTTTTGTTTATAAAAAAATCCTAGGAGACCGTTCAATAATCTGTGTTTTTTGTTTTATTAACATTGCGTAAAAAGGGACTACCTGCCTGCCGGACAGGCAGGATAAACCAATTAACTGATTAACAATTCATTATAATTTGCTTCTCTTATACGCGATAAAAGAGGGCCAGAAGCCAGTAGCCAGTAGCATAGTTTTACGTACTTTCAGCCAAGGTCGCCTTCCGATCTGCCAACAACGCTTTATACTCCCGTCCCATAACCCGTTTAAAATTAGAACTTTCCTCTTTCCAGTTATTCAAAATTTTAAGTGCCACATCACTTCCGGTATACAAAAAATGTCGGCGTAGCAAAAATCTTAAATCTTCTTTATCGGTTACCGTGAGTGGATCGAGGTCCACTAATTCCCGATTGAGATTTTTATGAAAATTTCCATCCCGATCCAGTACGTAAGCAACGCCACCACTCATCCCCGCCGCAAAGTTTTTACCAGTAGGACCTAAGATGACTACTTTTCCACCGGTCATATACTCGCAGCCGTGATCTCCAATCCCTTCGATTACCGTATTCACTCCAGAGTTACGCACTGCAAACCGTTCGCCCGCACACCCTCGAATGTAAGCTTCCCCCGAAGTGGCACCGTAAAAGGCCACATTACCGATGATGATATTTTCATTCGGTTTAAAAGTAGATTTCCGGTCGGGAATGATGGCTAGTTTAGCACCCGACAATCCTTTTCCAAAATAATCGTTGGCTTCGCCTTCCAAAGTAAAGGCCAGACCGGGTGCACCAAATGCGCCAAAACTTTGTCCGGCGGAACCCCGAAAATGATATTTGATGGTATCTTCTGGTAGGCCTTCGCTACCGTGCATTAAGCTGATTTGATGGGACAACATCGTCCCTACGGCGCGATCGGTATTCTTAATTGGAAAAGCCGCGTTCACTTCCTGTTTGTCTTCCAGGGCAGCCTGAGCGTACTCAATTAACCGTCGATCCAGGACCTCTTTAATCCCGTGATCCTGCGCAATTTTTTTGTATTGTCCAACGGAAATATCTGCGGGTTCTTTATATAAAATCGGACTTAAATCCAGTTCCTTATATTTCCAATGTTGAATACCCTTTTTTAATTTTAATAATTCGACTTTACCGACCATTTCATTTACAGTCCGGAAGCCCAATTGGGCCATGTACCGACGAAGATCTTCAGCCAAAAATGTGAAGAAGTTGATCAGGTGTTCTGGCTTGGCGGTAAACTTTTTCCGGAGGTCCGGATTTTGTGTCGCAATCCCTACCGGGCAGGTATTCATGTGGCATTTACGCATCATGATACAACCTTCTACGACGAGCGCAGCGGTGGCAATCCCCCACTCTTCGGCACCTAATAAAGTAGCAATGGCGAGGTCTCGTCCAGTTCTGATTTGTCCGTCGGTTTGGAGCGTTACCCGGTCTCTCAGTTTATTTTTCACCAGGGTTTGGTGGGATTCGGCCAGACCAAGTTCCCAGGGAAGTCCAGCGTGACGAATCGAAGTGATCGGAGAAGCCCCGGTTCCTCCGTCGTGTCCTGAAATCAGGATCGCATCGGCATGGGCTTTGGCCACTCCGGAAGCGATAATTCCGACCCCGGCTTTGGAAACCAGTTTTACATTAATACGAGCACTTTCGTTGGCATTTTTTAAATCAAAAATAAGCTGGGCCAAATCTTCAATAGAATAAATATCATGGTGTGGTGGTGGAGAAATTAATCCTACACCGGGCGTACTATGTCGTACTCTCCCAATCCAATCATCTACCTTGGTTCCGGGTAATTGTCCACCTTCTCCTGGCTTGGCGCCCTGGGCCATTTTAATTTGAATTTCATTTGCGTTGGCCAGGTAATAACTCGTCACCCCGAATCGTCCGGAAGCGACTTGTTTGGTAGCGGAGCGCTCCCAGTCACCGTTGGGTTTAGGCTGGTAGCGAATTGGATCTTCTCCCCCTTCTCCGCTGTTGCTACGACCACCGATACGGTTCATGGCAATGGCGAGGGTACTGTGTGCTTCGTGCGAAATCGAACCGAAGGACATGGCTCCGGTCGCAAATCTTTTTAAAATATTTTCGACTGGTTCGACCTCTTCAATTGGAATAGAAGTAGCACTCCGGAACGTCAGCAATCCTCGTAAGGTGCAAGCTTGGGTAAGTTGTTCATTAATTAATTTGGCATAGGTATCGTAAGATCGCTGGTCGTTTTTACGGGCTGCCTGTTGTAGCAAGTGAATCGTTTGCGGATTGAACAGATGATATTCACCGTCTTTTTTCCATTGAAATAATCCCCCCGTAACGAGATTACTATTGGGTTTTAAAGGCGTGTTATAAGCCAGACGGTGCCGGGCGACCACCTCTTTTGCGATCCCATCAAATCCAATTCCTTCAATCCTTGACACGGTACCTTTAAAGCAAAAATCGACGACTTCCTGGTTGACCCCAAGTGCCTCAAAGATTTGTGCCCCCTGATAAGATTGTAAAGTAGAAATACCATTTTTAGAAAATATTTTTAATAATCCTTTTCCGATGGCTTTGATGTAAACATCCTTTGCCTTTTTACTGGTGATATCTGTGGAAAAAACACCTTTTTGATGTAGATTATCAATCGTATTCAGTGCCAGGTAAGGATGAATGGCATTAACTCCGTATCCGATTAAAGTGGCAAAATGGTGGGTTTCCCAAATATCGCCAGCCTCTACTACGAGGCTGGTGGCGTTTCTGAGTCCCCGCTTGATCAGGTGATGGTGAACCGCACCTACAGCCAATAAAGATGGCACAGGGGCAACGTGTGGACCAGCATTCCGGTCCGAAAGAATGATGATATTGGTGTTGTTCCGTGCCAGATCTTCGGCAGTAGCACAAATATGATCTAATGCGGCTTTGAGACGGCCTTTTTGTTCATCCGCGACAAAGATCAAATCGATCTTTCCGGATTTATAATTTTCGTGATGGATAAATTTTATTTTGGTAAAATTATCCGCATCTAAAACGGGTTGATCCAAATGGATATATTGAGCGTGCAGCGGATCGCTGGATAATAGATTTCCTTTATTCCCCAAAGTAGAAAACAAAGACATTACTGCTCTTTCCCGAATGGGGTCGATGGGTGGATTGGTGACCTGCGCAAAGAGCTGCTTAAAATAGTTCGCCAGATGCTGGGCGTGGTGAGAAAGCACTGCTAACGGCGTATCGGTTCCCATTGAACCAATCGGATCTTTTCCGTTTTGTACCATCGGGGAAATAATCATTTTTAAATCTTCCCGACTATAGCCAAATAATTGTTGTCGATTTAAAAGTGACCGTTGGTCCATTACCATATCATTAACCGGTCGACCCGGTAATTCTTCGAGCGTATTGAGGTGTTCATCTAGCCATTCTCTGTACGGAAGACGCTGACAGACTACCCGTTTTACTTCTTTATCACCAATAATTCGTTTCTCGTCCATATCGGCGATCAACATCTTTCCGGGTTGTAAACGACCTTTTAAAACAATACTTGCTTGATCGACTGGTAAAGCCCCCGCTTCCGAGGCGACAATCAGGGTATTCTTATCTGTGAGACAATAACGAGAAGGTCGGAGTCCGTTTCTATCGAGCGTAGCGCCGACAAGAATTCCGTTGGTAAAACAGATAGAAGCTGGACCATCCCAGGGTTCCATCATGTTTTTATGATATTGATAAAAATCCTTTTTATAGGCTGGCATCAGTTCATCGTGTTGCCAGGCTTCCGGAATCATCATCATCAGGGCATGGGGCAAAGAACGTCCGGATAAGACCAGAAATTCGAGTACATTATCAAAATTACCCGAGTCAGAATGTCCTTGTCCACAAATCGGTTTTAACCGCCTCATCTCCTCTTCTGTAAACAAATCAGAAATCAATTGATCTTCTTTTGACTTCCACCAGTTGAGATTACCACGGATGGTGTTAATCTCTCCATTGTGAGCTACGTAGCGGAATGGCTGCGCGAGTTTCCATTTTGGAACCGTATTGGTAGAAAAACGGGAATGAATCTGGGCAATGGCGGACGTATAGTTCAGTTCGCTCAAATCTGGATAGTATTCTCCCAACTGGTGGGTAGTCAATTGTCCTTTGTACACAATGGTTTTGTAAGAAAAGGATGGAATATAAAACATATCCCGGGTCTGTGGATAGACCTCGTGAATATTGTGAATAGTATATTTTCTAAGTACAAAAAGACGACGTTCCAGTACCCGTAAGTCCAATGATTTTTTTGGCCGCACGAAGACCTGTTCAATATACGGTTCGCTTTCTACGGCCGATTTACCAAGGCTATTGTTATTGGTAGGAACGGGACGATATCCAATGAGTTCAAAACCTAATTCATCAATATAATCATTGAATAAAACCCGGCATTGATCCTGCAGCCGTTCATTTTTAGGAAAGAAAATCATCCCTACTCCATATTCGCCAAATTCAGGTAGTTTGATCTTTTGCTTACTCAATTGTTCGACAAAGAAATCGTGTGGAATTTGGGTTAAAATTCCCGCACCATCTCCCGTATTTGGTTCACAACCACAAGCACCCCGATGCTCCATATTGGTAAGCATTAGAATGGCATCCTGTACTAATTTGTGTGTTTTATTTCCGTTTAGATTGGCAATAAGTCCAGTACCGCAGGAGTCTTTTTCCATTTCAGGAACATAAAGTCCTTTCTTGGGATTCTCAGGTTTGGAAATATCTAACCCCTGGATAAGAAGATCGTTTTTGTGAATTTTTGGATCGGTGTCCTCCATAATAAATCATATTGAGATCATCCTGAAAATTGAGGATCATCCAGTGAAAATTATGGTTTAACTTGGTTAGATAACGCCTGCTTTGGGACCATCGTATTTGGGCGAATACGGTGAGAAATAAACCAGCTAAAGACGTTAGCGAACTTCAAATATTAGGCTTTTTTAGTTAAGAACCAAATATTAATTTACAAGTTTAATGATAAACAATTAATCGTTTTGCCGATATAAGAAGGTTTAAATTTCGGTTTTAAAATAAAATTAGTGCAGATTTTAGTTTTGACAAAATAAAATTTTCAGATTTTAAAAATAAGTGATAATATTCATGTTTTTACAAATAGGAAAAGATGCGGGATGAATTATATTTTTATTAATTTTTTTACAATTTTTTTCCCGTTCTTTTGAATTAACAACCAATAAAGACCAGATTCTTTAAAAATATCATCATTTAATAAAATTTCGTGTGGATCATTCTGTGGTTTAATTTCCTGGTAAAAAATTGTTTCACCTAATGTATTAGTCAATGTCAAGTTGACCTTACTGAGCGGATTGGCATTCAATGTAATACGAGTTCCTCCACGGAATGGATTAGGAACAACGGTTAGGTCAAAGTTATTCTGTCCTGGGTCGTTATTAGAAGGTTGACCAAGAAACTCCAAAGTCAGCAGTTGTCTGCGCTGATCTTCCAATAGTACATGTGCCGGATACTCGGTAGAAAGCTGGACCGCGTCACTTAAATAACCCGACTGTTTGGCTTTAATTTTCCAGGAGAAAACCTCTGGTAAATTATCGAGTGTACGATAGTTAAGGCTTCCGGCCATCCCCGTCCAGGTACCTGGTGAGCCATCGTCAAATCTGTCAAACAACATAAATTCCGCCGGGTCGTGGTTCTGTTTTTCAATGGCTAAAACACTGATGAGCAAAGGATCAAACTCGATTTGACACGCGAATCCAATGACCGATTTCAGGTTTTCCTGAGAAAATGTAATCGTATATTCTTTTCCCGCTTCCAGTTTTTGATCATTTAGTTGAAAGGGAAAAGTAGTTCGGGTATCTCCGGCTTGTAATAAATCAGGATCAGCATTACCACTGACA
Organism: uncultured Saprospiraceae bacterium; assembly: GCA_938008185.1. GTDB lineage: Bacteria > Bacteroidota > Bacteroidia > Chitinophagales > Saprospiraceae > JALZUU01. Next base: position 49,550 of record CALLLR010000171.1, on the reverse strand, counting down.
TCACCCATTTTAATCGCGACAAAATCCAGCTCTTCCATCGCCTGATTGAGATCACTACAGTTTCCATTCCAGGGCACCGGATTGGCCCAGGGATCCAGGGGATCAATAAAATCATGTGTTTCCGGAACAAAGCGCCAACTCTCCGTTGCATCAAAATCTGAATCAATGAATAGGATCACTCTGCGAATGGCAATCAGGTCCAGGGAGGTAAGACTATTGCTGAGATTGACGTCACCAGCCAGCCACTGGTAAGGATTTGCGAGGGTATCATATTCAAGCAAATGACGTTGAAGGGTGATAATATCCTGGACACCCAACCCATTAACTGCCGTGGTATTTTTACTCAAGTTTATTTCACAAGATTCGACATTTGCCGGAATTCGGGGGAAATCATAAGTCCCATCCGGACCAGTAACTTGGGTGGGAATCGTAGGCTCGTTAACCGAAATGGTTACATCCGGAATTGGGCGATTTTGCCAATCATGGATTACTCCGGTAATCTGTATGGATTCAAATAATCCAATATTGTCCAGGTCAAAACTAAGGATCGACCGACCGTGAGTTCCGGCTACCACCTGATTATTTTTTGCGTTATAAACCAAATCATAAACGGGAATGGTTGGAAAATTACCGCCCAGTCTTTCCCAGTTACTTCCAGCGTTCAGGGATGCATAAACGCCCGCATCGTTCGCTACAATTAAAACTGAATCCTGATGCCGAGGTAAGATAATGATATCGTTGACCGCAACGGGAGGCAAATCTCCTGCGATGTTTTGCCAGGTCATCCCTCCGTTCTGTGATCGAAAAACATAAGGTGTGTTTTCATTATCTCGGTATCCGGATAAGGTGACAAACACCGTTTCGGTAAAAGCAGGACTCGCTTTAACACTTGTCACGTAACGTTCTGGTAACCCTTGTTTTATTTCTTCCCAGCTATTGCCATCATCGGTCGTCCGCCAAACATTGGCATCGGTCGTACCGACGTAAATTCTACCGGCTGCAAGACTGGATTCGTCCAGGGTAGAAATGGTATGGAAATTTGGAGAAAAGATAATTCCATCCGTGAGATCCGGACTGATTACATTCCAGTCTGCCGCCCGGTCGGTGGTTTTATAGACTCGGTAGGTTCCGGTATACAACGTATTTGATTCGTGGGGACTGATAAAATATTGCATATCCCAGTTTCGGCGGTCAGACGAAAGAATACCACTAGTCGCTCCCGCAAAATTATTTCCACCATTGTTGGTAACCCCAATCCCTCCATTTTGCGTTTCCGCGTAATAGTTGGTGGAGTCATCGGGATTGAAAGCCATCTGAAAGCCGTCGGCACCTCGGATACGGCTCCAGTTATTGATCGAAGCGGCGTTACCACTTTGGGTGCCATTGTCCTGAAATCCACCATAATAGGTGTCCGGTTCAAAAGGATTATAGGCCACTCTGTAAACCTGAGTCGCTGGAATATTTTCAATATCCTCCCAGACGATACTACTGCCGGGTGGTCGACGGTAGGCACCACCATCATTTCCCAGGATTACACTACCATCACCGGCAAAGTCGATGGCATGATGATCCACGTGAACATCATTGGGCGCGGCCTCTCCCCAGGTCACTCCTCCATCCAAGGAAGAGACGAGTGGAACGCCAAGGACAAATATTTCGTTGTCGTTAAACGGATTAACGCGAAGGCGACCAAGATACCAGCCAAAACCAAACATAGAATTATTAATAAAAGGGGTGGCATTATTGGCTATTTCGGTCCAGGAATCACCGTTGTCGGTAGTTTTAAAGAGTCCACTAAACTGGAAAGTAGTACTTGTAAAGCAAGCAAAAAAAGTATTGGGATTTTGTTGGGATTGAGACAGAGAAATCCGACTGCCATTGCCGATGGGTAATCCATTGGCGATGGGTTGCCAATTGGTACCGCCATCGACCGAACGATAGACTTTATGGCCTGTACTGGTCAAGGTACTTTCTTGGTTGTTACGAATTCGTGTCCAGATTCCGGCAAAAATAATATCCGGATTGGTGGGATGGATTACCAGGTCAATCACCCCAGTTGCATTGTCGATAAACAAGATTTGATCCCAGGTATTACCGCCATCAATGGATTTGTAGAGGCCCCGGTCATTGGTACGTTCGAAGGGTAATCCCATGGTTCCGGCGTAGATAATATCTGGATTGGTGGGATGAATAATAATTTTCGAAACGATGTAGGTTTCGGAGAGTCCCAGATTGGTCCAAGTATTACCACCATCGGTAGACTTATAGATACCGTTGCCGATGAAAGGATAGCCTGTGATAGAAGGGTCACCAGTTCCGACAAAAATGGTCTCCGGATCATTGGGATGAAAAGTCATGTCTCCGATGGCCAGGTAGGGTTGGTCATCAAAAATGGGATTCCAGGTTGTTCCGTTGTCTGTAGTTTTGTAAATACCTCCTCCTGAATATCCCAGATAAATGGTGGTGGGATCGTTGGGGTGTACAAGAACTGCGTTGACTCGTGCGCCTGCACTCCCGGGTCCTTCGGTCGTCCAATCGGTACCAAAACCAGGGCTGGCGGATCGTTGCTGGGCTTGTTCTTGCGCCTGCCGGATCCCTTTCAAATAAGCCTTCTGGGAAAACTGATTATCAGGATAAGACCTTTGCAGAAAGAAATGATCCGCAGGTCCATGTTTGGCCACCACTCCAGGATCTTCTACCGGGTCCACTGCTGAAATATTGGTCAAGTGTAGTTTAGAAAAATAACAGAGAAAGACTATTGTTAAAATAGTTAGTAAAATGGGAGTTATAATTTTTTTCATATACCGCTTATATTGTATCGAGGCCAGAGATTGTTTGGTTTTTAGAATAAGTGGTGATGTGGAAGAAGGTTTGCGTTACCGCTACCCTATTTTTATAAAAAGAGTCTTTTAAAAAATTGAAATTTGCTATTCAATTGTTCTTTTACCAACTCATTTTCTTCCAGACAAGATACTAATTTCCTATTAAATTAAAAAGGTGGGAGGGTTAAACAGTTGATTAGTGAGTCTGCTTTAAAAGGTGAATTCAGGATTGATTGTAACGGTGTTCAGCATCATATGCACTTACAATGTTCTCATTGAGTACATCTTCTTCTACTAATCCATCCCGCAGGCGGATGATGCGGTGCGCATGTTCGGCGATATCCGGTTCGTGGGTAACGAGAATGATGGTATTGCCTTGTTTGTGGATTTCTTCCAGGATGGCCATAATTTCGATGGAAGTTTTGGTATCGAGGTTCCCGGTAGGTTCGTCGGCCAGGATGATCGCCGGGTTGTTGACGAGGGCGCGGGCGATGGCGACCCTTTGTCGCTGGCCACCAGAGAGTTCGTTGGGCTTATGGTCCACTCTATCGCCCAGGTTTACGGCGGTGAGGGCTGCGTTGGCTTTTTCGCGTCGGATGTTTTTGCTGAGTCCACTGTAAACCAATGGCAAGGCTACATTATCTAGTGAAGACAATCTAGGTAACAGGTTGAATGTCTGGAAGACAAAGCCTATTTCCTTGTTTCTTACTTCCGCCAAATCGTCGTCCTCCATCGTACTCACATCGATGCCATTCAGGAGATATTGGCCTTTGGTAGGGGTATCCAGGCAGCCAAGTAAGTTCATCAAAGTAGACTTACCCGATCCGGAAGGTCCCATTAAAGCGACGTATTCATTCTTTTTGATGCCAAGGGAGATTGATTGGAGGGCGTGTACCTTTTCGCTTCCCATGACATAAGTTTTACCGAGATCGGAAATTTGGATAATGGAATCATTCATAGTGTCTATTTTATTATTTTCGGAACCAAAAAACCCGCTTCATCGTGCTTTGGCGCATTTTTCAAGGCATCTTTGCGGGTTATTTTATCGGTGATGATATCTGGCCGCAGTACGTTAACGGCGTCCGTCAGGTGAACAAGTGGTTCAACGTCATCCAGATCGAGTTCATTCATTTTGCTGACCAAGGCAAGCATTTTGTTCAAATCCTCAGCCATGGAAACTCTTTCAACATCAGAGAGTTGGAGCCTGGCGAGGTTTTCCAGTTTTAAAATTAAGGATTTATCTATTTTCATACGTGAAATTCTCGATGATGAGGGTTATTTATTCTACGAAGGAATGAATTGGGAGTTAGAAGCTATTTAACAACTCCATTTCAAATGACAATATAAATAAATTTTGTCGACTCGCTTTAGAAGAATTTTCTTTTTTTTTGGTAAAACGTTTCTAAAGATAAAAAGGGAATCGTATTTTCGCAACCACTAAAAGATTTTTTTATACATACTATCATATTCATGAAGCAAACTCCTCCCAACGTTAAGCATGTCGCCATTGCCGGAAATATAGGTGCCGGAAAGACCACCTTGTGTACACAGCTTGGTAAACATTTTGGCTGGGATGTTCATTACGAATCTACGGACAATAATCCGTATCTCAGTGATTTTTATAACGATATGAAGCGCTGGTCCTTTAATCTGCAGATTTATTTTTTAAATAATCGTTATCGCCAGATTCTGGATATCCACAAAGGAGATGTGACGGTTATTCAGGATCGGACTATTTACGAGGATGCGAATATATTTGCCCCCAATCTTCACGATATGGGATTGATGACGACGCGTGATTTTGATAATTATACGGATTTATTCAATTTGATGACTTCGCAGATTTCTCCCCCAGATTTACTGATTTATCTAAAAGCGGATATCTCTACGCTCGTTTCTCACATTCAGAGTCGCGGTCGGGAGTACGAAGGCAGCATCAGTTTGGATTATCTGAAAAGGCTGAACGAGCGGTACGATGCCTGGATCGAAACGTATGATGCGGGTAATCTACTGGTGATTGATGCGAATAATATTGATTTTAAGAACCGTCCGGAGGATTTGGGAATGGTGGTAAATTTGGTGCAAGGGGAGTTACATGGATTGTTTCAATAGAATAGGGCTATTCTGAATTAAGATAACTACTTGTAACGAGCGTTTTCTGTTAGGAAGGTTTTGGTCATAACAGGTGTTGAGGATTTTATAGTAAAGTAGTTGTTTTACTTCGAGGGACCGTTCAATAATCTGTGTTTTTTGTTATATTAACATTGCGTAAAAAGAGACTACCTGCCTGCCGGACAGGCAGGATAAACCAACTGATTGATTAACAATTCATTATAAATAGAAATATTTAATTATGTAAATTAACCTAATTGCTTAGACACACTTAATTGAACACCCCCTACTTCGACGTTACGGGTTATAAAAAAAGGCGGTTCTTGCGAACCGCCTCCCCTTTACTGTAATGAAGTTATTAATTATTTATTCTACATCGTTCTTAATATCAAAGCGATCCAGGTTCATCATCTTATCCCATACAGTTACAAATCTTTCCACAAACTGTTTTTCCATATCCTTTGATCCGTACACTTCGGCCAGAGCACGTAATTCCGTATTAGAACCAAAAATAAGGTCCACGCGGGTCCCAATCCACTTCAGGGTATCCGTCTTGCGATCGCGTCCTTCAAAGACATCCTCTGCCGGAGATATGGCTTTCCAGGTGGTATCCATATCCAGTAAGTTTACAAAATAATCGTTGGTTAACGCACCGGGACGATCTGTGAAAACACCATTTTTGGAATCATCGTAATTAATGTTAATTACTCGTAATCCACCCAATAAAACGGTCATTTCGGGAGCCGTCAAAGTCAACAAGTGGGCCCGGTCAATCAGCATAGATTCGGCGGTAACTGTAAACTCTCCTTTCGAATAATTTCTGAATCCATCTGCTTCCGGCTCAAGTGGAGCGAAAGACTCCGTGTCCGTCATTTCCTGGGTTGCATCGGTTCGACCGGGCGTAAAAGGAACGGTTATATCGTGTCCCGCTTTTTTAGCTGCTTGCTCTACGCCAACACAACCGGCAAGGATAATTACATCGGCAATGGAAACTTTCTTACCGTCGGTTTGGGCATTGTTAAATGTTTTTTGAACTGCTTCTAATTTATTCAGGATTACCACTAACTTTCCAGGATTATTTATTTCCCAGTCTTTTTGTGGAGCGAGTCGAATACGGGCGCCGTTGGCACCACCTCGACCGTCAGAATTTCGGTAAGTGGACGTCGAAGCCCACGCCGTCCCAACCAATTGGGAAATTGAAATACCCGTTTTTGCGATTTCCGCCTTCAGGTGATTAATATCGTTTTCGTCAATCAATTTATGATCCACCGCTGGCACTGGATCTTGCCAGATCAATACTTCCTCCGGTACTTCAGGTCCTAAATAGCGATCTCTTGATCCCATATCCCGGTGGGTTAACTTAAACCACACGCGGGCAAAAGCATCCGCAAATTGATCCGGATTTTCGTGGAAACGACGAGAAATCGGTTCGTAGATGGGATCCATTCGTAAAGCCAAATCAGAAGTCAGCATCATGGGTGCATGGGTCTTCCCCTCGATGTGCGCATCCGGAACGGTACCGGCTCCTGCTCCTCCCTTCGGCGTCCACTGGTGAGCACCAGCGGGGCTCTTGGTGAGTTCCCAGTCGTACTTAAACAGATGATCGAAATAGTCGTTGGTCCACTGTGCAGGCTTGGTCGTCCAGGCACCTTCCAGACCACTGGAAATCGTGTATTCTGCGTTTCCGGTTCCGTAACTATTTTTCCAACCCATACTCATTTCTTCAATGGCTGCTCCGGCGGGTTCGTAACTGACATATTTTTCCGGGTCGGCCGCACCGTGTACTTTTCCGAAAGTATGACCGCCGGCAATTAAAGCAACCGTTTCTTCGTCGTTCATAGCCATTCGACCGAACGTTTCGCGGATATCACGGGCCGATGCCACGGGATCAGGATTTCCGTTAGGTCCTTCTGGATTTACGTAAATTAATCCCATTTGCACGGCTGCCAGAGGCATTTCCAGTTCTCGCTCACCTGTATAGCGTTTATCATCCAGCCATTCAGCCTCCGATCCCCAATAGATATCCAGTTCTGGTTCCCAGACATCCTGACGACCGCCCGCAAATCCAAAGGTCTTAAATCCCATTGATTCGAGTGCTACGTTTCCGGTCAGGATCATTAAATCCGCCCAGGAAATACTTCGGCCATATTTCTGCTTGATTGGCCATAGCAATAATCTTGCTTTGTCCAGGTTTGCGTTATCAGGCCAGCTGTTAAGCGGTGCAAAACGTTGGGTTCCTGATCTGGCACCTCCTCGTCCATCGGCGACTCGGTAAGTTCCCGCACTGTGCCAGGCCATTCTGATAAATAGCGGTCCGTAGTGTCCGTAATCGGCGGGCCACCAATCCTGAGAATCCGTCATTAAATCTGTCAAATCTTTCTTGATCGCGTTGAGGTCCAGTTTGCTAAATTCTTCAGCGTAATTGAAATCAACGCCCATTGGATCTGATAATTCAGAGTTCTGACGAAGAATATTTACTTTGAGCGCATTGGGCCACCAGTCCCGGTTTGCCATTCCTGCACCCGCACTTTTTCGAGCTGTCAGTGATCCATGATTGAAAGGACATTTTCCTTCTGATGTACCATTTTGATTTTTACTATCCATAATGTGATTGTTTTTTTGATGCGAATATAAGGCTTAATTTGGGTATTGTGGTATTGTATTATCTTATGCCAATATAGGCAAAGACTATGATAAATATTTTCTTGATAAATTTTGTTGATTTTAAGAAAATAGTTAATAATTTGCAATGGATTATTTTCCCACCCGCTCGTAAGCTGGCAAGTCCTGATTATACAAATAATGATAAAGGTTGTAAAAAAGCATAAAATCAATTCCGTTCCATTCCATATGAATTCCATAAGGATTTCCTTCCATTTTATAGTTTGGATAAATCCAACGGTGGTTAGATAACCAACCGGGTGGGGCTTCGCAGTCGAGAGGCCCAAAACAGGGACCTGCGGCAGGGGCCGTGACGAGTAGCTCGTCCAGGTCGGCACGTTTTATTTTTTTATGGACTGGAACGTCGTTCACCACGGAGTAGGCCAGCGCAAACATGACGCGGTCACTTTTCAAACTTCGCTTGGCGATCTTCTTGTTATTCCAGACGCCCGAATTAACGATATTGGAAAGAATAAGCCAGTGATTTCGCCGGGTTTGTGCAAACCAGGCTGCGTCAAAACTGCTCCGTGCCACCCAACCCACGCTCCGGGTCCCACCGGTTTTGAAGGTGTTTTTCTCAGTGGTGTCGATCAGACGAATCGCAGTTTTTTGCAGGAGATTGTTGAAACCCCGAAAATCTCCCCCCCATTTATTGGAGATTTTTACTCCGTCGGGGCCTTTCAGTTTCCATTTATTTTTTATCAGCAAATCCATGATCTTTTCCGTTTGTGCCGACACTAATTTTCCAAATGTTTGAGCAGAGTCCTGGTAAAACTGATCAGGAACGAGCTTTTTTATTAATGAAAATCCAAAAAATAACCCGATGACCTGATCCTGGCTAATGAAATTTCCGCTATCACTATTGACGGGACCGCGGTTTTTGTGGCAGGAATAATCCGAACTGACGCACTCAATTTTCTTACCATCCTTGCCAGAAAATCTCAATCCATTCACGGCACTGGCGTCTTTATAATAGTCTACTGGAATATCATCCCGCAGAAAGAAACCATCCCACTGTCCAGGTAAATCAAACTTTTGTTCTGCTTTTTTATCCAAACGAATGACAGCCGTTAAAGCATAATGTAATTCCCGGGCGGTGGCAACTAAATCGCTGATCCTTCCCTCGCGCTCCAGGTTTGCGTACTCCAACGCAAGCATCGCAAGGTAAAAACCCTGAAATGCCGTAGCATCGCCCCAATTCATTTTACCACTACCGGGATGCGTACTGCATTGGGTTCTCATGACCCAATCTTTTTCACAATCACTGTCAAAGTTTCGGCCATCGGCGGGAATACTTTGACCAGCATCAGGTCCTACCGAAACAAATCCGGCGGTTCCGTCGGTCCCTAAAAGTCGGGCTCGATAATCCCAGTATTTATTTTGAATTGCTCCGTAATCCTGAGCGTGGATGCTTCCGAAGAAAAAAAAGAGAAGAATGAATAAAAGGTAACGCATAGGTCTATGTTGTTGAATTGTTGAATTATTGAGGCGGTTCGTATGGTGAATATTGAAAGGCAATCAGTTACTTAATCCTTTGCCAAATCTTTTTCTTTATAAATGTTCTTGGTTTTTAATAAATTAATCGCATTCCGGCTTAATCCATGAACCGGCTTTGCGGCGAATAAGGCAGTTTGGTCATAAAATAAAAAGACAACGGGCGCTTCTTCAATTAGCAGACGATCCATTTTTTGGTAAAGTCCGTAACGAATAGCATCGTCATTTTCTTTTAGTGCAGCCTCGTAAAGCCGATCAAATTCTACGTTTTTGAATCGGGTATAATTGGGAGGCGCGGGATTTTTAGAATAAAAAACAGTAAAAAAACTTTCTGCATCCGGATAGTCCATAATCCAGGATGCCCGAAAGAAAGCAACTTGTCCTTTCGTCATCATTTGTCGCAGGGTAGCCGATTCGGCAAGTTCGATTTTTATTTTAAATCCCAGATTTTCCCATTGCTTGGCCGCAAAGGTGCACAGGTCTTCGTAATCGGCGGTTGTATGCAGGGTAATTTCCGGCAAACCTTCTCCATTTGGAAATCCGGCAGCTCGCAGCAGTTCTCTGGCTTGATCCGGATTGTAGCGATAACCCGGCGCTGCTTCGGCAGAAAAGGAAGGAAGACCAATCGGTGTAAAGCCTGAATTGGCCGGTACGCCGACATTATTACGGAGTGTTTTCAACATCAAGGCCCGATCAATTCCGTAGTTAAGTGCTTGCCTGATTTTTTTCATCTTTAGAGAATTATCATCCTCTCCAAAAGAGAGGTTGATCCCCAGATATTCGGAATTAAGGTAAGGAGATTTTATAAATTGAATTTTATCTGCTTTGGCGGGATGAATCACCCCGTCTTTGGTGATCAGTTCATTGATATAAGAAGATTCCAGACCGGAGAAAAAATCTATTTTTCCCCTTGATAGTTCTAAATAAGCGGTCTTACGGTCGCCCATAAAACTGATGCGTATCCCATCCACTTTAGGTAAACCCGGCTCAAAATAATTGTCATTTTTTGCTAAAAATAAAGACTGGTTTTCAATCCAGCGTTTAAATTTAAAGGGTCCGGTTCCAACGGGATGACTCCGAAAATCACGACCGTAGTATTCCACGGCTTCGCGAGGTACCACCGAACAGTATTGCATCGACAACATGCCTAAAAATGGACGAAACGGGCGAATCAGCTTAATTTGAAAAGTATCGGGTGCCAACACCGTAAAAGGGTTTTCTTCGTTTACTTTTCCTTTGAATACCCACGAACCAGGAGCGTTTACTTTTTTATCCAATAAACGATTAAAGCTATACTTTATATCATTGGCAGTAACTATTCTGCTTTCTTGGCTTTTAAAGCAGGGATCTTTATGAAAAAAAACGTCTTTTCTTAAGGCGAAAGTATAGGTTAAACCATCCGGAGAAACGCGCCAGGAGCTGGCAATTGCAGGTCGTACATTAAGGGAATCATCCAGTTGTACCAACCCATTGTAGAGATGATCAATTGCCCAGATATTGTTTTGTGCGCGGGCAAAAGCGGGATCAAGTGAGGTGATATTTTTGTGTTGATTATAATGAAAAACGGTCCGGATATCGTCGTTTTTTTGGCTGGATTGACAGGCTGCAAAAAAGGAGAGTAAAATATAAATAAGGTAAAAGCGGAATAGCATTTTTTTTGGCAAAGATAAATAAATACACGGTAACCTTAGGGGGTGTTCAATCAAGTGTGTCTAAGCAAATAGGTTAATTTACATAATTAAATATTGCTATTTATAATAAATTGTTAATCAGTCAATTGGTTTATCCTGCCTGTCCGGCAGGCAGGTAGTCTCTTTTTACGCAAGGTTAATATAACAAAAAAAACAGATTATTAAACGGTCCCAACCTTAGCTTGACTTTAGCCAAACTTAGCTATTGGCTTCCCTAAAATGTGAATAGACTTAGGTGGCTGGGCGACTTTTTACATTTCATACCGGATCCAATCTACTTCCAAGGCAAAATCACCTTCTTGCTTACCAGCAATCAAAAAGCCGATTTGCTGCAACTCTTCGGTTTTAATGGGTCCGTATTCTGTATAGATTTTACCCCGAAAGGTAGGTTGAAACTCGTCGGTTGACAAACTGATTTCCATCCATTCATTTTCTTTCGTTTCGAAATCCAGGGAATAAGCAATTCCGTCAAAATTTCCGGAAGGACGCATTCTGAATTTATAGGTATTTCCATCGCCTTTCACTCGTAAAAGTATCTTTTGAAAAGCACCCGTTTTGAACAATCCGGGGGCGGTGCGGATAGAAGCAAAACCACCATTATTTTCTAGTGAAACTTTACCACTCCAACGCAGGGTATTTCCGGACTCGTTCCATTGAATTTTTCCTTGTGAAAGTCCTCCCATAACGCCGTCATTGACAATTCGCCAACGGTTCATCTCTTGGGATGTTTTAAATTCGAACAAACTGGTGTTGGGTACAAATAGCATGATAATGGATATTAGCATAATAAATTTCATGTTCAGGAAACGTAATAGTCGTCATTTTGTTGAATCATTTTTTACCCCAGACTGCCGGACAAACAAATTAGAAAGAAAAAAGTAAAATGACACACTTCGCTGAACAGCCCCTTGAACTCACCTTTTTTCTGCTTCAAATTTTTCCTGGATGACCACCTGAACGGGGCGGTCTTCAATTTTCGAAGTCAACCAGGAGATGATATCAAGATACAAGAAGGAACGTCGTTCTACCGGATTATTGGTATGTGGGATGAGACGCGTCCGCAACTGAATGAAGGACTCCGTCAGATTTTGAGGATGGATGTTCAGTGATCGTCTCAGGAATCGAAGAATTTCCTCCTGCACCGCATTCATTTCTTCCATTTTACGTAAAAACCGATAGACCGATTTCACCAGATGCTCCAGTAGATTATAATGACCAAGTTCGTAATGTGCAATCAAGTTCAGGATTCTGGAAAAGCACTGAATATCTTCCCCCAGGTGACCAATACTAAAATTGATAATTCGATTTAAATAATCAATAGCCCCGTTATTATTTCCACTACCAAAATACAGACAAGCAATCCGATAATAAAAAACCATAATACGATGCTGGTCCAGATGCGCTTCGTACCGGCTGAGTTTCTTTTTTAGTTCGGGAACAATTTTAATACCTTCGGAAAACGCCCCTCGCATAAAATAGCTATTGATCCGGTGACTATTTAGATAAAGAAAATATTGAACTTCTTCATTTTTATTAAACTTCTTATAATTAGCGACGCCAAAAGCCTCGAGCAACTGTAGATTTTCCGCAAACTTGGAATAGTAACTCGTGTAAAATAAAGAGGAAAGTAAATTATTAAAACCCTGCATATACAACTCTGGATCATTTCCCTGCATTCCCGGATCTTGTTCAAAAAGATCTACCCATTTTTGCGCGTACTTATATCCTTGTACAAAATTCAGTAGAATATGATTATACCAAAAGTGACATTGATAGAGGGTTATTTTTTCAAAAAATGTCATCTCATTCTCCGGAGTGCCGGGCAAATTAGACCGAAAAAACTCCGTCAACATATAATAATCTTTCTCCTGCTTGATGTGCCCGATTTTTATGTACAAACCGTACAACCTCAAACTAAGATTGGATAGTTGACTACTCGTATTGATGACTGAGGCCCGTTTTACCGTATCATCGGTCAAATTATCTGCCCGGTCAGCGCTACTCCTCGTAATATGCCGCAGTTCAATCAACTTTTCAAATTCCAGAATTTCCAGATGTAAAAGATCCTGGTGGGTACTGACGGCCATGGTTTTGGCCCGTTCAAGAATTTTCAAACTATCTTTATAAAAACCCTTGTTATATAAAATTTTGGCAAAATCAATTTGTTCCCGAACGGCTAAATCTACATTTACCTGAATATTGATCATTCGCAAACTGGTAAGCAATTGTTTATATAGATGACGCCGAATATTGGACAATTGCGAACGCTTTAATTCCGGTATTTTTTGAAAAATTTGTTCTTCGTTATACTTTTTTTGTCGATCTAACACTTCAAATAATTGCACAAACTTAACCTCCTTCGTATCCTGAATACGATTGACATAGAGCGTAAAATTTCGTTTTTCTGATTTACTAAGACTTTTAATAAGTCGAAATAAAGGATCATTTATCGAGTTGGACATTGTAGTTATTATTTCTCAATATTTTGATTATCAATCACTTACCTAAAATTAAATTGACTTAGCCACCGTTCCACTTTCAAAAAATGGTTCGCCAAAGTGGAAAAAGGCGATTACTTTTATCATACCAAATTAAGCCAAAACCGGAAGGCGGATAATAACAATAATTTTTATTTATCCAAAACCCGCAGAGGTGTAAGAAAAAAATTTAAAATTACATGGAATCCTCCAAAGCAAAGACACTTTTTGAAAAAATATGGGATGCACATCTCGTTCACCGTCAGGAAGGACATCCCGATCTTCTGTATATTGACCGACATTTTATCCACGAAGTAACTTCTCCGCAAGCATTTGATGGTTTAAGAAGACGTGGACTTCCCGTTTTCAGACCGGCCCAAACGATCGCTACCGCTGATCACAATGTTCCTACAAAAAATCAACATTTACCAATAAAAGAGCCGTTATCTAAATTTCAAGTAGATACGCTTACGAAAAATTGTCAGGAATTCGGACTTGATCTTTACGGCCTCGGCCACGAAAAACAAGGTATCGTTCATGTCATTGGTCCAGAACTAGGCATCAGTCTGCCAGGGATGACAATGGTATGTGGAGATTCTCATACTGCCACCCACGGAGCACTGGGAAGTATCGCTTTCGGTATCGGAACCAGTGAAGTAGAACAAGTACTTGCCACGCAAGCCATCCTGCAGTCCAGACCTAAGACCATGAGAATCCAGATTGATGGAACGCTTTCCAGAGGGGTTTTATCAAAAGATATTATTCTCTACATCATTGCCCAGGTTACTGCCTCTGGTGGTACGGGTTATTTTGTCGAGTATTGTGGCTCCGCAATACGCAGTCTCACTATGGAAGCACGAATGACCATTTGTAATATGAGTATCGAAATGGGTGCGCGCGGAGGACTCATTGCGCCCGACGAAACCACTTTTGAGTATATCAAAGGCAGAATTTTTACCCCCACTGGTGCGGACTGGACTCAGGCGATGAAATATTGGGAAACGCTATATACGGATGCTGAAGCAAAATTTGACAAAGAATATTTTTTCAAAGCAGACGATATTCAACCCATGATTACCTATGGAACCAATCCTGGAATGGGTATCGGAATTCAGCAGCATATCCCCGCTATGGCACTCAATAGCTCAGCGGAAGAAATGCAAAAATCATTAAACTATATGGGCCTTGAAAACCAGCAGTCGCTCATCGGGAAAAAGATTGATTATGTTTTTATCGGGTCTTGTACCAATAGTCGGATTGAAGATTTAAGAATTGTGGCAGAATTTGTTCGAGGAAAACAAAAGGCACCCGACGTAGAAGTCTGGATCGTTCCGGGTAGTAAAAAAGTCGAAGCACAGGCAATTGCCGAAGGACTGGATAAGGTTTTTACCAACGCTGGCTTTGACTTGCGGCAACCTGGTTGTTCTGCTTGCCTGGCCATGAACGAAGATAAGGTTCCCACCGGAAAATATTGTGTTTCAACTTCTAACCGAAATTTTGAGGGAAGACAGGGGCAAGGGGCCAGAACTTTTTTGGTGAGCCCATTGATGGCGGCGGCGGCGGCGGTGAAGGGAGAGATTTGTGATGTACGGGAAATGATGGAGTTGGAGTTGTTGGGGTGTTGAGGCGCTGCGCTGGTTGAATCGTTGAATCGTTGTAATAATTTTTGACTAAACAGCAAGAAGCAAATAGCAAATAGCAAATAGCAAATAGCAAAATACATGAAAATTATAAAAAGTACCATTGTTCCGCTGCCGCTTGAAAATGTGGATACGGATCAGATTATTCCGGCGCGTTTTTTAAAGTCGACCAGTAGAGATGGCTTTGGGGAGAATTTATTTCGCGACTGGCGATATGATAAAATAACCGGAGAAAAGGTTGCTGATTTTGTCTTGAACGCAGGAGTTTATGCTGGAGATATTTTGGTCGCCGGTAAAAACTTTGGTTGTGGAAGTAGTCGGGAACACGCGGCCTGGGCCATTAACGATTATGGTTTTAAAGTGGTGATCTCCAGTTTTTTCGCCGATATATTTAAAAATAATGCACTGAATAACCAGATACTTCCACTTAAAGTAAGTGACGAAATTTTGGATATTATTTTTAAAGGGGTAGAAAAAAATCCAGAGATGGAAGTGACCGTTGATATTCCCAATCAAACCCTGGTTATTCCGGAAATTGGCGTTCAGGAAAGTTTTGAAATCGGAACCTATAAAAAACGATGTCTCATTAATAACTATGATGATATTGATTATATTCTTTCTTTAACAGACCAAGTAAAGACATTTGAGAAAACCCGAGCCGTCATTTAGGTCAGCCGAAGAAAAAAACCGCTGCTTGTTACACCAGACAGCATTAATTTTTAAAAAATAATGAATAAAATAAATATTTGTGTACTGGCTGGGGATGGCATTGGAAAAGAGGTAACCGACTGGGGCGTACAAGCTTTGGAAACGGCGGGCAGTTACTATGATTTAGCGTTTAATTTTCAGCACGAGCTACTGGGCCATGCAGCTATTCAGGCTACGGGAGAACCCATGCCCGCAGCGACGCTCGCCGGATGTAAGGCGGCGGATGCAGTTTTACTTGGCGCTATTGGAGATCCACATTATGACCTGAATCCGCATCTAAAAGTACGTCCGGAACAAGGCTTACTGGCATTACGAAAAGGATTGGGCCTGTTTGCCAATATTCGGCCCATTCTATTATTTGATGAATTATTGGATGCTTCTTCGTTAAAAAAAGAAATTATCAAAGGTACGGATATACTGTTTTTTCGGGAACTGACGGGTGGCATTTATTTTGGTCAACCGCGAGGTCGAAAGGAAAGTGGAACGGTGGCGTTTGACACTAAAATTTACGCAAAGTACGAAGTAGAAAGAATTGCGCGGATGGCTTTCGAAGCCGCTCAAACCAGAAAGAAAATTTTGCACTCAGTCGACAAAGCCAACGTACTGGAATCTTCCCGTCTGTGGCGAGAAGTGGTCCAAGAACTGGCTTCCGAATATTCCGATGTAACGGTCGTGCATATGTTTGTCGATAATGCCGCCATGCAATTAATCAAAGATCCAAAACAATTTGACGTAGTACTGACTGGAAATATGTTTGGCGATATTTTAACCGACGAGGCCTCGCAGATCGCAGGATCGCTGGGAATGCTCGCCTCCGCATCTCTGGGCAGCGAGGTCGGATTATACGAACCAATTCATGGCTCTGCGCCTGATATTGCCGGACAAAACCTGGCCAATCCACTGGCCACGATCCTATCAACGGCCCTGATGTGTAATCGAGGTTTGCACGCTCCTGCCGCTGGCCAGTTGATTGTCGATGCGGTAGACGCTGTTTTGAAGGTCGGTTACCGGACGCGAGATATTATGGACCAGCAGACAGATTCTGACAAAATTTTAGGTACACAGGAAATGGGCGCCAAGGTTTTAGAAACGATACATACGATTGCTAAACGAAGCGTACCAGCTTAATACAAACGCACAGAAAACACTAAAAATTAAAATTTAACACGATGAGCGATAAAATATTCATATTCGATACAACCTTACGAGACGGCGAACAAGTACCGGGTTGTCAACTAGATACCCACGAAAAAGTTGTTATTGCCAAAGAGCTCGAATTACTTGGAGTGGATGTGATAGAAGCAGGATTTCCCATTTCCAGTCCGGAGGATTTTAAATCTGTAGTGGAGATTTCCAAGGCCGTCAACGACCCGATCATTTGTGCGCTTACCCGGGCGGTGATGTCCGATATCGACTGCGCGGCGGAATCCTTGAAGTACGCAAAGCATAAAAGAATTCATACTGGAATCGGTGCCTCCGATTATCACATCAAACATAAATTTAACAGTACGAGAGAGCAGATTATTGAGCGAGGAGTAGCCGCAGTTAAGTATGCCAAAAAATTTGTGGAAGACGTAGAATTTTACGCTGAGGACGCGGGTCGGGCCGACAATGCTTTCCTCGCACAGATGGTAGAAGCCATGATTAAGGCCGGAGCAACCGTGATCAATATTCCGGATACGACGGGCTATTGTCTGCCACAAGCTTACGGAGAAAAGATTAAATATCTGATGGATCACGTTTCTAACATTGACCGCGCAATTTTAAGTTGCCACTGTCATAATGATTTGGGTATGGCAACGGCCAACACCATTGCAGGAATTCAGAATGGAGCACGACAGGTAGAAGTAACCATCAATGGCATTGGAGAACGAGCGGGAAATACGTCTTTAGAAGAAGTAGCCATGATTCTGAAAACGCACCAGTCACTACCCTATCATACCAACATAAATACCCGAAAAATTCATTACATGAGCACCCTGGTATCAAAAATGATGCGGATGCCAGTTCAACCTAATAAAGCGATTGTGGGCCGAAATGCTTTTGCGCACTCCAGCGGGATTCATCAAGATGGCGTTTTGAAAAACAGAGACAATTACGAAATTATGGCGCCGGAAGATGTCGGCGTTAATGAATCCTCTATTGTATTGAGTGCCCGTAGTGGAAAGGCGGCACTTAACTTTCACCTGGCCCGATTGGGATATGAATTGAACAAAAAAAATCTGGAAAATGCCTACGAACGATTCCTGAAAGTTGCCGACGAACAAAAGGATGTTTGCGACGATGATTTAGTGATGCTGATGGAAGGAAAACGACCAGATGCTCACATAGAAATTTCGCACGTACAAGTTGTTTGCGGTCAGCCGCTGCAACCGGTCTCTACGGTAGAATTGATCGTAAATGGGAAAGCTCGACGGGAAAGTGCTACCGGAAACGGTCCAATCAATGCAACCCTCAGAGCGATTGATAAAATTATGGGCGCAACAATTGTGCTGGAAGAATTTTTGGTACAAAGCATGGGCGGCAGCCGAGAAACAGGAAAGGTTCATTTACGAATAGAATACGCTGGGCAAACTTATCAGGGTTTTGGGGTAGAAGAAGATATTGTGATGGCTAGCGTACTTGCTTACGTTAATGCATTAAATAAAATTGTGGCGTTTAAGGTGACCCAGCCCGTCAAAGAGAAAATCGCCGTTTAAAGAGTATTTATAATTTATTGGCAATTGCCAATAATGGTTTAATTTGGTATTTGAGCAGGTCATCTATTTGACCTGCTTTTTTTATGGGACAACTTCACTATCTTCGGATACGCCATAATAAATAAGCGAAAAACCAAGGGCTATTATACAAAAAACAAATCCTTGCAGACCGTTGGTCTGCAAAACTTCTGAGAAAAAAGCTCCCAAGGTCAATAAGAGGATACCCGCCAGCATAGAAAAGCCACTAGCATGTCCAGCTAATTTATCAGATGTAGCGTTAGCTGTCAGATTTTCTTTCAAATTAGAGTAATTGTCTTCTAAAAGATGATCTCCACCCATTTTTGGGTGCTGCGAATTAGTACTAAAATCCATTTTGATAAATGATTATGTATTGGTAAAATAAATTAAATGGGGAGTTTTGGAAGGATATCATTATAGTTAGTCAAGGATTATACCAATTTAGAAACGCGTTTCAAGGTGAGAAACGTTGACCATTAACAGGGATAAAAAAACAGAGAGACCTACAAAATAAAAAGGCCTGCTAATTTGTTAGCAGACCTTAAATAACTTAAAATTTATATCCAGTTTACATCACTTCGACGTTCACTGCATTCAAACCTTTTTGTCCTTCTTCGACATCAAAAGAAACCTTGTCTCCTTCGTTGATCGTTGTTCCGTTTAATTCGTTCGCGTGAACAAACACATCTTTACCTCCGTCATCTGGGGTAATAAATCCGAAACCTTTACTTACGTTGAAAAATTTTACGATACCGTTACTCATTATATATAACTTAAAAAATACATTGGCAGAATATAAGCTTAATATCCTAACCTTTACTCGTTTAACATGTAACCGAGTTTTATGTTGCAAAGAAACACCTTTTATTTCAAAGTAGGGGGATAGATACAAATTTAGGAGAAAAAATCCTTTAAATTACGTCAAAAACACGCTTTAAACGCCCGAATTTGGCAGGTTTTAAGGCTGAATGGTTAATATTACGTTAATTGATAAAATTTGTAAAGAATGCCCCTAAAACTCAATTTTCTGCCCGTTCTACCTCATTTTCCAGTTTAAGTACCCGATCGCCATCTTCCTGTTCGATTAGTAAGGCCTTGTTGCCTTTTTCTCCATTTCGGGACACTTCATTACCTTTAATTGTTCGGGTTACAGACTTGGTAAAAGTTTCCTGTACCTTTCCTTCGGCGGTGCCACTCCCCCATTTCCATTTTACTTTAGTTCCTTTCTTGATCATACCATTGAATTTTGATAAAACATTCTAAATTTAAGTCTATTTTTTACGATTTTTTTTTTCATATTTATCAGAACCCTTAACCCAAGAAGCCAGGACAGGAAGGATGGTAAACGATAATAGTCCAATTAATCCGACAACCATACATCCGATTCCTAAAGGCCAAAACTCGATTTTGACAGGTCTGTAATCAGTAATCAAATGGAGGCACTCGAATAGAAATCCTAATGACATTATCAGGAAGGAAATAATTATTCCTTTTTTCATTAACGTGATTTTAATTTGGTAACTGAAGCTGGTCAAAGTTTTACAAAAACTTAATAACCAATAAATCATTGAATATACTTTAGCAAAATATAATAGTTTAACAAACTATACAAAAAAATATACCTGCTATTTACCAAAAATTTGTATTATTGTATAATCTTACAGACCTGGGAAGCGATCTTTTTGGTTTTGTATTGACGACCAGGCGGTGGCACAAGCACTTATTTAAAGTTTAATTTTTTACTCCAGTTAAAATGTTCCTCGATAATTTTTTCCTTTTCTTGCTGTACATAAGCCAGATAAGCTTGCGCAATGGGAGATAATTTTTTATGTTCAAGCCAAATTAGTCGCCAGTAAGTGGTCACGGGTAATCCTTTTGAAGGAATAATAAAGAGTTGCTGGTTGGCTAATTCGTTTTTCATTCCAATGAGTGGAATAATCGAATGACCAAGGCCAGCGATTACCGCCTGTTTTACGGCCTCATTGGAGGTCAGAGCGATACTTTTCCGAACGGCTCTTTTATTGAAATAACGGTCCATTGCCATTCTGGTAGCAGAGCCCTCTTCCCGAAAAATAAGCGGTTTTTCCTTTTGAAAAACCTTGGTGTTACCAATTAAAAATAGCTTATTCTCCAATAAAATTTCCTCTTCAACCGCCAGTTCATCCGGTAAAACGGACACCATCGCAAAATCGATCTCATTATCCTGCAGATTTTTTATGACGGTCGTTTTATTAGAAACATCTAAAGTAAGATCAATTCCCGGATACTGATGAATAAATGCATTGAGAAAATACGGAATTACATATTTACCCGTCGAAGCGGAAGAAATCCGAAGTTTGCCCGTCAGCAATCCGGTATATTCTTTTGTTTTATATTTTAACTCATCGGCCTGCGCCAAAATATTTTTTGCAATTTCCAGGATGGCTTTTCCAAAATCCGTCAGGTATATCTTCTTACCAATCTTTTCGGTGACAGGAATCTCAAATTGGGCTTGTAAATTTTTTAATTGAATTGAAATCGCAGGTTGCGTTATATACATCTCCTTGGCCGCCTTGGTTAGACTCCCTTGACGGTCAACTTCCAATAATACTTGTAGTTGATGCAATGTAAAATTCATGTATTACTAATTTTCTGGTAAAAGTAATTAATACCCAAAGAAATAATTGAGAAACCCAAATAATAAAAATAATTCAGCCCGGTTTTTTATAAAATTAGCAACTCAGACCTCAATCATAATTCCCTGTTAACCAACAAGATATATTTTACAAAATACAAAAGTATAAATTTTTCTTATGAATTATATAATTATTATAAATTTTTATTTATGGATAAATCAGCCAATATTTGCAGCAGAAAAAATAATTATTACAAAATTCTGAAACTAGTATTATGAAATTTGAAAAGCACAATGAATTCATCGCTGCCACCACAAATCTTCCTGGTATCAATAAAAAAAGTACCGGCTACGTCAACGGAGCGATCGTAAAAGAAGTACTAATCACCCTGATCGCCGTTTTGGGTATTGGTTTTTGGATCAGGTCCTGTATGACCATGGAAAATCCCATATTCTTTCAAAAAGCAATCGTCTGTTCTTTCATAATAATTGCCTTGATTTTTTTTAAAAGAATATCCGTTTTAAGATAGTCCTTACAAGTAAAATAACAACAAAACAATTTTTTCACAAACTGAATTATTACTAATACTTAAACTGAATTCAAATGAATACCAAATTAAATTTAAATGGTACCATCCCGGCTGAGAGTCAACAAGCTACCAAAATAGCAGTAGCCATGGGAGACGGAATCGGTCCGGAAATTATGCAAGCTACGCTGGAAATTCTCAAAAAAGCAGGAGCTCGCATAGAACCGGAATTGATGAACGTCGGAGAAAAAGTCTACCTCGGAGGACACTCCGCAGGAATCGACCAGGAAGCCTGGGACATCATTGGTAAAAATAAAATCATCCTCAAAGCACCCATCACGACCCCACAGGGAGGTGGTTATAAAAGTCTTAATGTTACCCTGCGAAAAACCCTGGGTTTGTTTGCCAACATTCGCCCGGTAATGGCTATGGACCCATTTATTACCACTGGACACCCCAATATGGACGTGGTCATTGTAAGAGAAAACGAAGAAGATTTGTACGCCGGTATCGAGCATCAACAAACACAGGATGTGGTCCAGTGTCTAAAGTTGATTACCCGGCCAGGTTCAGAAAAAATAATCCGATATGCTTTTGAATACGCGAGGGCCTACGGACGCAAAAAAGTCACCTGCATGGTAAAAGACAATATCATGAAGTTGACCGACGGACTATTCCACCAGGTGTTTAAAGAAATCTCTGCCGACTATCCCGACATTATTACCGAAAGCCAAATTATTGATATAGGAGCAGCGCGACTGGCAGCACGTCCCGAAGATTACGACGTCATTGTCACCTCCAATTTATACGGAGATATAATTTCCGATATCGTGGCAGAAATTGCCGGCTCCGTTGGATTGGCGGGTAGCGCAAATATTGGAAAAGACGTTGCCATGTTTGAAGCAATCCACGGTTCGGCGCCGGATATCGCTGGCAAAAATATTGCGAACCCCTCCGGATTAATCAATGCGGCCGTCATGATGCTGGCGCATATCGGGCAACCAAAAATTGCGGATAAAATCAAAAACGCCTGGTTACGCACCATTGAGGACGGAATTCATACCGCAGATATTTTTAATCCCAAAAGCAGCACGAAGCGGGTGAGCTGCACAGAATTTGCGGAGGCGGTTATTGCCCGACTAGGCCAGGTGCCTGCTACCCTTCCACTGAGCCAGCTGGCTACCGGAAATGGCACCATTACGATGAAACCTTACCAGCGAAAAAACGAAAAGAAAACCCTCGTTGGAGTAGATGTTTTTCTCGACTGGCAAGGAACCGATCCCGAGATCATTGGCCACCGCCTAAAGGAACTCGGAGCAGAAGGAATGAAATTAAAAATGATCACCAACCGGGGGGTAAAAGTTTTCCCCGGTGGAAAGGAGCATACCTACTGTACTGATCACTGGCGCTGTCGATTTGTCTCCACAGAAGCAGACATCAACGCTTCTCCGCCGGATTATAAAAAAATCAGCTTCGAACGAATTTTATATCTCCAAAGTAAATTAAATCAAAGCGGTTTTGAGGTAATTAAAACTGAAAATCTCTACGAATTTGGGGGTAAGCGAGGCTTTTCACTAGGACAAGGAGAATAATATAGGCTTAAAATTATTAAATTTCTTTACATCAAAAATTTATAACATTATGGTAATCGCAGTATCTAATTCATTTACGCACAAAGCTTGTAACAAAGCAAAAGATTTTCAAAGCAAAGAAATTGAAAATGTAGTGGTCCAAAAATTACAAAAGATGGGAATCAGCCAGGATGAAGTTTGCTGGAACAAAAGTGGTCAGCTGGAAATTAAATCTTCCAATAGTATGAAAGTTCATACCCTACTCTTGCAAATGGAACAGCTTGGACTAGATGTCAAGCTAACCAAGCAGACTTTAATCGAAATCGTTTAAAATTTTTGTTTTGTTCAATAAATAAAATAATTTAGTAGTAAATAATGGTTCATTGATACCCTGCCCGGAAGAGCAGGGTATTTTTTTTGTTATACGTATAGAATGATTGGTCTAAAAATTGATACTTCTAAGTATCATTAAGTAAAACACAATAGATGTTGAAAAAAGAAAACACAATGATTGATTATTCGATGGGAATGGATTTTGCGGTGGCAATACCTGCCAAAAAAACTTCCAGGAAAAAAAACCTCAAAAAGCAATTTAAAAAAGCCCTGGCTCGAAAGCTTGGGATGAAGTATGGTGTCATCAAAAATTTATTTCCAAAGTGTTTAAATTCTACCATGATTGCCAATTACCTACAACCTGCGGTTGCTCATTTTACGCACGAAGATATCCGCAACATTAGTCAACAGTTAAAATTGGAATTTGATATATTTCGATAAAAAAATTATCAGCGCTAAATCTAACGCGGTGGGCTTGGCTGGAGGAATTTAGCGGGTGGGCTTTAAGCTAGTTAGCCCTCTTTTTACGTAAAAAGAGGGCTAACTGGCCAAACAGCCATCTGGCTATCACCTTAAAATAAATAATTCAGGACAATGGAACTTTCTACTCTAATTGTTTCACCAAAAAATTCCTCCTCAGTGTCGCTTCTGATTCCTTTTTGAAAATATAAAAATTCGGGCTGAATGGAAATTTTTTCGTTGATTCCAATCTCAAATATTCCACCAAACTGAAGACCTAAGTTACTTTCCAAATTATCGAATCCAATGGCCTCGTCCAGATCTCCGCCCCATTTAGCGAGGTTGATACCGATTTTTCCGCCCACCGCATTTTGACCAAAAGCACCGGAAGAAATTAAAAAGATTCCGGTAAATAATACCGCATTTTTTAATAATTTAATCATTTCATTTATTTTTTGAGAATTACAAATGGCAATATATAAAAAAATTATGACGCTGTTTAAAAATTTAACAATTCAAAAAAGTACAAATTTTACATAAAAGTCGGCCAGTACAAATATTTAACAAAAAAACGTATGAAAACAAAAAAAAAATAACTATTATGTGAGTGCATTAAACTAAAACTTACGACCAAGTACCCGGACCAGTACTTACTTAACTATTTATGATGAAGTCAATCCGTTCGCTATTTCTCACAATTCTATTTTTTTCGCTCGTCTCTATTAATCTTAATCTAACTGCCCAAAGCTGTGCTTCGCTGCACGATCATTCTGCCAAAAAAGGAGCATTACTTTTTATTCCTAATAAAAACCAATGGAACCCCAAGGTCGCCTATAAAGCAGAGATCGGAGG
Source organism: uncultured Saprospiraceae bacterium (assembly GCA_938008185.1). Classification (GTDB taxonomy): domain Bacteria; phylum Bacteroidota; class Bacteroidia; order Chitinophagales; family Saprospiraceae; genus JALZUU01. Next base: position 24,872 of record CALLLR010000171.1, on the reverse strand, counting down.
AATCAATGCCTTATACCTGGAAAAAGATGCTTTGACCTGGCATTTTCATGATTTATCTATTCTGGATAAATTACACCATAATAAGCCTGGTACGGATACCCTGACCTGGAATAATCATGCTTATCAAGTAAAATTTCTGGGGGCTGCTCCCAATCCTCAGATTAGTGGCCGCGGGAAACAACAGACCTATCATAATTACTTTTATGGAAATGATGAGAAACGCTGGGCCGGTAAGGTTCCGGTTTTTCATGGGGTTGCTTACAAAAACTTATATAGTGGGATTGATATGACCGCGTATAGCCAGGAAGGAAATTTCAAATACGACTTTATCGTAGCGCCGGGGATTGATCCGGGGATCATACAAATGGCTTATAACGGAACCGACGGACTATCCATCGAAGAGGGAAATTTGCTGGTGGAAACTTCTATCACCCAAGTAAAAGAACAGCGACCTTATGCTTACCAGCAGATTAATGGGATTGAAATAGCAGTTGATTGTGAATATCAATTAGCAAACAATATTATTTCATTTGAATTTCCCAATGGCTACGATTCTGCCTATCCTTTAATTATCGATCCGGTGGTAGTAGCAGCGACTATTTCTGGCGCACCTTCTGACAACTGGGGCTTTACGGCTACCTACGATAATGCCGGGAATATCTACGCGGGTGGTGCCTCGTTTGGCGTGGGTTATCCAACTACCTTTGGTTCCTTCCAAATGAATTATGGTGGTGGGTCACGGGATATTGCCATTACCAAGTATAATCCGGATGGAAGCCAACAGATTTACGCTACCTACGTTGGAGGAAGCTCTACGGATCAACCACATAGTATGGTCGTTGACTTTAATGGTCAACTCTGTATTTATGGAATTTCAAGGTCTGCTGATTATCCCGTTACCAGCAGTGCGTTCCAAACGAATAATAGTGGAGGTTCAGATATTGTCGTTACAAAGTTGAATGCGGACGGAAGCGGGTTGGTTGGCTCTACCTATTTAGGTGGATTTAGTGATGATGGCATCAACCAGTCCGCCCCAAATTTTCACGATGCAAACAGAGGAGAAATTATTCTTGACGCACAAAATAATATTTACGTTATCTCCTCTACTCTTTCTATTAATTTTCCAGTTACGGACAATGCATTTCAATCCACTACGAATGGAGATCAGGATGTGGTAGCTTTAAAAATTAATAGTGATTTATCTGCCTTGTTTTGGTCTACCTACCTTGGAGGCTCGGAGATAGATATCGGTCTTGGTATTCGGGTACAGGATGATGGCCAGGTCATTGTTTCGGGGATGACGGCAAGTCAAAATTTCCCCATTGGGACGGATGGATTCGAACCAACCTGGCCGGGAGGAACTGCTTCTGCTTACGTGGTAAAGCTGTCAAGTGATGGTGAAAATATTGTAAACAGCACTTTCTTTGGATCTTCCGGAAACGATTATAGTTATTTTTTGGATTTGGACGAAGACGATAATGTGCATATTTTTGGTCAAACTACCGGCACCATTGAGGTGACCCCAAACACCTATTTTTCAAATCCGGGGAGCAGACAATTTCTGGCTGGTTTTAGTTCAGATTTAAGTGAACGAGTTTACAGTACGGTCATTGGAACCGGAAGTGCCTTTGGTTATGACTTTGTTCCGGTGGCATTTATGGTTGATAAATGTAATGGTATCTACTTCTCTGGATACGGCGCCGAAAATGACTTGCCTACGACCAATGATGCCATAGAACCATCTAGTAACGAATATTTTTATTTAGCAAAACTATCTCCCAATGCAGAAGCCCTGGAATTTGGAACCTACTACGGGGAAGCAAATCATGTGGACGGAGGGACCAGTCGTTTTGATAAATCAGGAGTCGTTTACCAGGCGGTATGTTCCTGTGTTCCCGGCCGGGTGATGAATACCCTTCCCAATGCTTATTCGCAAATCAACAGTTCCAATTGTTCCATTGGTGTTTTTAAAGTAGATTTTGAAATAGAAACCGTCACCGCCTCAGCGTTTATAGATGCCCCAACCAGCGGATGTGTTCCATTGACGATTGACTTTAATTATTCAGGTGCCAATGGCGTAACTTTTGAATGGGATTTTGGGACCAACGACACCTCAACGGAAGAAAATCCAAGTTACACTTTTACCGAAAGCGGATCTTATACCGTCAGGCAAATTGCCATCAACCCCAACGCCTGTAACGAACGGGACACCTTCCTTTTACAAATTGATGTACTGGATAATAATTCGACTTTACTGGATACCATAGTCTGCGATGGAGGAACCAGTCTCTTTCTGGATGCCTCGACCCTTAACGCCACTTATCAATGGCAGGACGGTTCCAGTAATCCAACTTATGACGCAATTGGTCCGGGTACCTTCTGGGTAGATGTTAATATCGGTGGGTGTGCTCGTCGGGACTCTTTTGTGATTTCTACTTTTGATACCTCTATCTTGGACCTTGGCGTGGATCAGGTAGTGTGTGACGAAAACTCCCTGGTTTTGGATGCTACCATACCCGATGTCATCAGCTACGAATGGAATGATGGCAGTTCTGAGTCCAGCCTGTTCGTTACTACTTCCGGCAATTATTCGGTAACCGTGACGGGTAGTAACGGTTGTCCTATTACTGATGATCTGAATATCACTTTTGCTGAAACCCCGGATTTAGAGCTGGGAGCAGACACCTTGCTTTGTAGTGAAGAGATGCTGACTTTAGCCCCGCTGAATGCTACCGCAAGTAGTTGGTCCTGGCAAGATGGATCTAATGCGTCAAACTTCACGGTCACCACAGAAGGGTTATACTGGATAACGGTTAATTTTTCAAATGGGTGTGCAGCGGCCGATAGTATATACGTAGCGTATTCAAACATTGCGGTACTCGACCTTGGTCCGGACCAGATATTATGCGATGAAAATTCCCTGGTGTTAGATGCTACGCTACCGGATATTACCAGTTACGAGTGGAGCGATGGTTCTACCAATCCTGATCTGCTGGTTACCATGTCTGGTAATAGTTCGGTGACGGTGACGAATAGCGAGGGCTGTCAAAGAACCGATGAGATAAGCATCACTTTTGCGCAAACTCCTGATTTGACCCTGGGAGCGGACACCATCGTTTGTGAAGGAGAAGATTTAACGTTGATACCCAATACTTCTGCCCCGGCGGAATGGTCATGGCAGGATGCATCTGCTGGTTCAACTTATCAGGTTAATTCGGAAGGTCTATATTGGGTGATGGCTGATTTTTCGAACGGCTGCACCGGAGCAGATAGTATTTATGTAACCTATTCTCCTTCTCCCGTTGTGGATTTTTCGCAAACGAATATACTTTGTTACGGTGAAAATAACGGAAGTATTACCGCCATCACTCCTACTGCAACTACCGAAGAATATCAATTTAACTGGTCCAATAATGTTACGGTTCCCGACTTGACCAATTTATCCATTGGAACGTATCAAGTTTCGATTACCAATGATCAGGATTGCGTCTACGAAACGGAATTTATGATTACCCAACCAGATTCTCTGATCGTTTTGGTAGACCACGAAGATGTAACTTGCTTTGACGAAGAAGATGGAGCCATCGGGATATCGGCGGTCACGGGTGGTGTACCGCCCTACTCTTTTAGTTTAAATGAAGATCCTTTTTCTACCATGCTTAATTTTTCTAACCTGGACGGCGGCTTTTACACCTTGCTGACCCAGGATGCCAATAATTGTACGACCACCACCGAAATAGAAATTTACGAACCTCCACAGATTTTTATTTCGGCCGGAGCAGATAAAACAATTGAGTTAGGAGACAGTGTAAGGATTGACGGAGTCTTATTTCCGATGGTAAACCAATTGATCAATTGGACTTCTGAGGAGTATCTAGATTGTGAAAATTGTCTCCGACCCATTGGGAAACCCAACAATACGACGACGTATCTAATTACCGCGGTAGATTCAATTACGGGTTGTACTTACGTAGATACGATGCAGATAATCGTTGAAAAGCCAAGGAATGTTTACATTCCAAATGCCTTCTCTCCCAACGCCGATGGTACCAATGATTATTTTTTCGCCAACGGAGATAATTCGGTTGCATCCATCTCCTATTTTAAAATCTTTGACCGGTGGGGAGAATTGGTTTACGAAGCCCATAACATCGACATCAATGATCCGAAAGTTGGCTGGGATGGAACGCTAAAAGGTCAAAGTATGAATCCGGGCGTCTTCGTTTATATTATGCAAATTCAATTTGTGGATGGTGTGGTGAAGATGTATCAGGGTGATGTTAGTATTATTAAGTAAAACATTCGAAAAGGAGATTGAGTTCTTCGATATTTATCCAGGTGGAAAACAGGGCGGTGGAATAGACGGTGATTTGGTAGTTCATTTATTCAGATTGGCTTTAATTATTAGACAAATCAGCAAAGGAGTAGAATATAAGCTTCCAACAACAAGAAATGGGAAATGGTTCCTTCAAAATTATTGAAAGAACGGACACTTCAATCTAAAATGCAGGCGCCATTAAAGCTAAAATCAGAAAATTGATTTGAATAAGAATTGAATTTCTACTTCGCCCGCAATAAATTAATACTCACCGTGGCCAATTCAGAATCAGGAAATTTACTAAAATGCTTCTTTACCGGAAACAATTTTGCCTCGGCCGCAATCTTATTAAATACCTCAATCTCGACAATATACTGATCCGAAAATCCATGAGTAGCATCGTAAGCCGTAGCTGCGGTACGCCCCAAATTCCTGGCAGTAATATCTGCTGCTATGGTATGCAACTCAATAACGAGTAAACCAAACTGCGATACGTACGGCGCCCATTTCGCGAAATGCTCCCGAAGATTGTCTTCTACGTTGGCGGTGGAGATTCTCTTTCCCCGGAAAACGTACGCCCCCGTTGAGCTGCTTTCCCGGTCGGGGGTCGGCTCGATGGGTTCGCTCCAGATGCGGTTGTGATCTAAAAAGGTCCGGACATTGAGCAGATCTTTTAGTTCAATTCCATAATTTTCGGATAAATCTTTTGCTAGTAAATCGGGCCGACCAATATCTCCCCAGATAACTTTGGCCCAGATTTCGGATTGGATGATATTGGCTCTGGTCACTTTTAGAGCGGCGGCATTATAGTCCGCTCCTACCAAAAACAAAGGATGTTCTTCCAGCATTTTACCTCTTAACGTTCGGCTTTCGATTACCTCGTATAAATGAATTAAGAAGGCGCCGTTTCCACATCCCATGTCGACAATTCCTTTCGGTTGCTGATCAATCGGCTGATTAAAAATATCGATGATAATCTCGTCTACCACCTTAAAATAGGCCGCGTGCGCACCTCCACTACCCCACACGTTCATCTCCCGATCTACGTGAATTTCGGGACTTCCTGCGGGGAGATTCCAGAAAATACCCGGATCTCCAAATATCAATTCGGACACTTTTCGAAACGCCGGAATATAAGAGACGGTTACACCGTAAGCACTGGCGCGCTTGGCATAGAACAATCCTTTTTCTGTAAATTTGTAGGTATTACTTTTCTTTTCAAACCACCCCAGAAAAACAAAAATATCCAGAAGTCGGGCAAAGCTTTCTCCATCTCCATGAAATTCTTCGGGCATAAAAGAAGCTTCCATAAAATACTTGTGAAACATACCGTTCATGCCCAGTGACACGACCGTTGGTCCCACTAAAACTCCTTCAATATGCTTTAACACTTGCTGCTGGATTTTAGAAATCTCGGGATTATCGGAAAGCGTAATTCCGTAATTAGTCTTAAAATTTTTAAAAATATTTTCCAGAAATAAAAAAGGTTCCATCTCAAATTTCCGGCGATGGTACTTACCCGAAAGTTTCATCAATTCCACTACCTCCTCGTATAGTGGCACCAGCGCAAATGCCGGAATACTCTGCTCATTGGTACGCACCAAAACCTGATCATTTTTGACTTGGTAATCAATCCAGGATTGTGCGGCCAATACTCTTAAAGCAACGTTTAAGTAGCCTTCGTTGGCTGCGAAGGTATCTACGAGTTCTTGCAGAGTGCACACTTTCTTTTTTAATAAAAAATCCAGCACGCCTTTTTGGTGTAGGGCAAAAGCTGTAGGTCCGGTTACAATTCCATCGAGATGGCGGAAAAGATCGGCACGGAGTATTTTTTTTTGATCTTTGGTCATGGTTGAGGCGCTTTACTGCTTGAATTGTTGAACATGGACCTATGGAGATTTTCCATGATAATTATGGTTTTAGCAAAATTAAATCTAATTTATTTTACTCAATTATATAAAAAAAGGTTCAGTGTCATTTAGGTAAGTTTTATTAGTTTGGCTAAAGCCAAACTTCGCATTTGGCTATTGGTTTCCTAAAACATAAAAAAATATCCTTGTTTTTATTACCATCGTTGAATTGCCTCTATTGCTCAGACAACCCATCGGCCAATCGCAAATCTCTAAAGTCGAGATAAGATAGATTTATAAATAAACTGGTTGAAATTGGTCGGGTTCAATCAACAAAGAAAATTTCACCTGAGTAAAAAAAAACCTAGCAAATATTTATTAAAAAACAATCTAAAAATTTTTGTTTTTTATCTTTGATCTTTTATCTTTGTTGGGAACTAAAAAGTTGATAAACAGTAAGAAACACTTATGAAATTATGAAAAAGCAAGCACTCCACCGAAAGTATAATTTTCCCGATGCCGATCTGTATCTCCAGTGTGCTGAACGATTAAAATATGCGATTCGGGATAAAAAACGCTTTGATCAATACGGTTATAATGGAGATCGAATGAATGGTTTTAAGGCCACTGTTCTAAAATTTAAAGAACTACCGGACGACGACGAACTCGTTGGTGATCAAATGATTGTAACGGATAAAAAGTACCAGGCGGCGGAAAAATTAAAGACGGCCATTCGTAGCATTATGACCCGGGTCGCCATAAAATTCAGTAATCGCACGGGACGATACCGAAAATTCGGGACGGCCAAGATGGGCGATATGACCGATGCCCAACTGCTGTTTTGTGGCAGACGGGTCATTCGGGTAGCCCGTAAACAAATTGACTTTCTCGCGGATGTGGGGGTTAATGAAAACAGTATAAAAAGAGTGGCGGACGCTTGTCTGGGTTTTGAAAATGCCTTAAATATCCAGCAAGATAAGGTAGCAGACCGAGATATCGCCGTAGAACGAAGGATCGAATTGGGAAATAAACTTTACGACGAATTAATTGTCCTTTGTAATATCGGAAAAGATATTTGGGCAGAAAAAGATTTGACGAAATACGAACAGTACACGATCTACGAAAGTAATAACGATCAAAAAATAGCCCGGAAATTGCGCGAAAAAAAGACGGCGGTAAATCCGGAAAAAGAAGGTGATTCACCGGATTAAACAAGGAAAAAAGGGTATCTTTGTAACTTCTTTGCTTTAAAACATACACCAAAAAACATGAGAAGTATTCTTCCAGTTTTCTTTTTTGTCCTCGTTGCAACTTTCGGCTGTCAACCGGAAAAAGCATCCAAATCGGATCGTCGAATTGAAGAAATCAGCGCAGTGCCCAATGCCGCCGAAATGATCCGAAACCCAATTTCTGCCAATGGCCTGGAGGATACAACCAATCTGGCAAAAATAGCATTTGTGGAAACAAAATTTGATTTTGGTACCGTCAACGAAGGAGACAAAGTTTCGCATGTTTTTAAATTTTCGAATACCGGAAATATCCCTTTGCTGATTTCCGACGTTCGTTCCACCTGTGGATGCACGGTTCCTGAATGGCCGGAAGAACCGATTCCTCCGGGCGCACAAGATCAAATTTCCGTAGTCTTCGATACAGACGGTAAAAAAGAAAAACAAAATAAACCGATTACCATTACAGCCAACACTTTTCCTTCAAAGACCGTGGTTTCGCTGGATGGTTTTGTTACACCAAAATAATAAAAACTTACTATGGACTTAATGAACCTCGTATTACCACTACTCATTGTAGCCACCTTTTACTTCTTCATCATTTTACCACAAAAAAAAATACGGAACAAGCAGGAGTCTTTCTCCGAATCGCTGGCCAAAGGTATGCAGATTGTGACAACCAGCGGAATGTATGGACAAATCAATAAAGTAGAAGGCGACATTGTACACGTTCAAGTGGATAGCAAAACTTTTTTAAAATTTGCCCGCTCCGCAATTTCTCGTGAATTGACCGAACAAGCGTACGCTCCAAAAGATGAAAAAGCAAAAACAGCATAAATTTTTAGCCTCTTTCTCTTCTGATCGACTGACCTTAAGCCTGTGCATCGCTTTAGCGCTCACTTTATGGTTGCTGGTAAAACTTTCAGAAGAATTTGTTACCACCCGAGAGGTTAAAATTGAATATCTATTACCCAAAAATCGTAGCTTCATAGAAACACCTCCGGCCTCGCTGATTACTACCGTGCAGGGTACGGGCTGGAATTTGATGTCCAATTATCTTTATCGAAAAGAAATATTGATAAAATTTAACTTACCAGAAAAACCCAGTTTTACCATCAACGGTAGTATCCTTAAAAATAAAATTGAACAGGCGCTAAGCAACCTCGACATTCAGGATATTAATTATGACTTTATCCTATTAAACATGGATGGTCTTGATAAAAAAAAATTGCCCATCCGATTGGTCAGTGACCTGGAATTCGCCGCTCAACACCAGCTAAAAGATCCCGTAAATATCCAGCCTGATTCAGTGATTATTGCCGGACCACTCAGTCTGCTCGATAGTCTAAAAGACTGGCCAACAAATCTACTCCAATTAAAGGACTTAAAAACCGCTTTCCGCACTACCCTGCCATTGGTTCAACCCGAAAATCTGGAACTTAAATTAAATCCAAAAGAAATTACCGTAGCTGCCGAAGTAGAACAAAATACGCAAAAGGACCTATTCATTCCCGTTCAGATCCTAAACGGACACGATAGTCTTAATATTTTCCCCCAGAATATCCGGATTAGCTGCATCGTAGGTCTGAGCAATTTTGATCGTCTGTCCAGCAGTGATTTTACCCTGGAAGTAAACTTTGCCGAAGTATCTCCGAATTCTACTAACAACACCCTGCCCATCTATCTGAGCAAATCGCCTGCTTTCGTCAAACAAGTCAAATTGGATAAGGAAAGTGTTGAATATTATTTGGTAAAAGTGGAATGAAGCTGCCCTTGACTAGTTGACTGTTGGTAATCCAGCTTTTTCCGTAGGTTGAGCACCCTAATTACTTAATTATTGCCCGAGGCACTAAGGTTTTTTCAAAGTAAATCCAAAAGTCGTTCCGATGCCAGGATTGGATCGTACGTTGATGGTGGTACCGTGGGCTTCGATAATGTGTTTCACGATGGACAAACCCAGTCCGGACCCACCTTTTGAGCGGTTTCGACTTTTTTCGACTCGATAAAACCGGTCAAATATATGAGGAAGATGCTTTTGTTCGATTCCAATCCCGTTATCTGCGACTTCGATCAGGATGTATTCATCCATATCGTAAAAAGCGACCTTGGTAATACCATGCTCGCGACCATATTTTATAGAGTTAACGATTAGATTGGTAAGAATTTGGCGAACACTTTCCCGGTCAGCAATTACCGAATAAGGTTGAGGATTTTTATCTTTGTAGACAATAGAAATTTTCTTTTCCTTGGCCACCAGTTCCATTTCTTCGATTATCTCCGTGTTGAGTTTGAGCAAGTTAAACGTCTCCAGTTTGAGAGAATTATCTCCTGCCTCCAGTCTGGAAATAACTTCGAGATCTTCCACAATATGGTGTAAGCGTTCGGTGTTGATGGCTGCTCTTTTAAGGTATTCCTGATTAATTTTTTCGTCGTATAAAGCACCATCCAATAAAGTGTGGATATACCCCTGGATATTGAAAAGTGGTGTTTTTAACTCATGTGAAATATCTCCTAAAAAGTTTCGCCGGTATTCCTCCAGTGATTTAAGATTGTCAATTTCTTGTTGTTGTTTGGAAGCCCATTCCTTAACTTCTTTTTCCGCATCTTGAATAATATCATTACTATAATCAATATTGTTCATTTTAGAAGAAGTATAGGTTTTTTCGGTATGAATACTCTTATAAATCAGTTTTATTTTTCGATATATATAATGTTTTAACAAATAGAAAACGATCAGATAGGTAGGGATAAAAACGGTTAATGCAATTCCTAAGGTGAAAGGAATAGTGGTAGAAAAATGGGAAATTCTGGCGAAGAGTAAATGAACCAGTAAAACAATAACCGAAATGGAGATCGAGGAAAGAAAAGCGAGTTGTCGAGGGGTGATATTTTTCATCATAGGAGTGTGATCCGGTGGCTATTTTATTTCTAATTTGTACCCTACTCCCTTTACAGTTTTTATATATTCATCTCCCAATTTTTCTCTTAATTTTCGGATATGAACGTCAATGGTCCGGTTGCCAACGATAACGTCGGAACCCCAGATCTTTTTAAATATTTCTTCCCGAGTATATACTTTACCAGGCCGAGTGATTAATAAAGAAATTAACTCGAATTCTTTTTTGGCTAAGTTAATGGTCATCCCATCCTTTTGAATCATAACTTTTTCCCGATCCAATAGCAAATTACCAACTTTGATAATATTATCCGCAGCTTCATCGGCCTGACGGCTATTACGACGTAAAAGCGCTTTAATTCGACTAAGGAGTACCCCTGGTCTAATTGGTTTTTTTATAAAATCATCTCCTCCCACATCCAAGGCAGCAATTTGAGTAAAATCTTCACTTCGGGCGGTCAAAAAAGCAATAATTGTGTTTGCGAAAGTCGGTTGACTGCGTAAGTAACGACAGACCTCTACTCCATCCATTTCAGGCATCATAATATCTAAAATAATCAAATCCGGATTTTCCCGCTCGGCCTGTTCGATGGCCCCTTTACCATCCATAGCCGTGATAACTTTATAGTTTTCTTTCTCCAGGTTGTACCGAATAAATTCTAAAATATCCTCATCGTCGTCGGCGATTAAAATCTTATGTTGCGTATCCATTAATTAGAAATTAAAATACTAAAGAAAACTAAATCACGTAATCCAATTGGTTTCATTAAGTGAAATACTAAAAATCGATTATCGTTGGTCAGTACCAGCTAATTGATGCCCACAAAGTAACAAATTTGATCATGGCTATCAACTGATTAATATTAAGTTACCATTAATAATTAAATCCGACTACGATACTCTTTTCATAAAATTGGTTTTTTTTAGAAAAAAATGTAAATATGTTACAATCGGGTGATAATCAGTAAAAAATCGAGTACTTTTGTCGCAGCCTTTTAATTATTCTCTCATAAGTCTTAGTGAAGCTCTTCGCCCTGAAGAGCTTCACTTTTTTTGTTTTACGACCGTTTTGTGATATTCCAGTACCTTTTTATAAATTTTATGAGACACCTCCGGATGACTTTTAAGCATCTGGATATTTTCCTGAAGGATTTCCTGATTCACTCCGTGGATTTCATAAATTTGGTCATAAAAAATTGCTATCACACTATCCTTGGAGCCACTATGGACCGTTTGTATAGCGGATTCGGCTACTTGAATATCATACAGTAATTTTATCAAATCCGCTTCGGGCATCGTGAATTGCGCTTCCTCTTTACTGCAGGAAAACAATAGCAAAACGGAGCATATCAGGAGTAATTTATTCAAGAGAAATATTGTTTTGGAAAATAAAAATTGGCAATTTTACCATTGGTACCGCCTAATTCTTTCCACTCCTTAATATCCGCATTTATTTCGACGATACCACAAGTTGGAATATTAACGATATAATCGCCGTCAAACATATTCGCCAGATAAGTAAATCCAGGATTATGACCAAACATAAACATGGTATTGATCTCATTGGAGCATTCCCGAACCAATTGCAGAAGTAATTCAGGATAGGCCTCGTAAATTTCGTGTTTAATAACCAATTCTTCGTGGTCAATACCTTGTTCGGAGGCAAATTGCTTGGCCGTAGTGATGGCCCGATTGGCGGGACTGGTAACAATTTGGTCAGGTTTGATGCCTTTGCCAACCATCATTTTAGCCATAAAGGGAGCATCCCGAATACCCCGTTTGTTGAGTGGACGATCAAAATCCTGTAGTCCTGGATTGGCCCAACTGGATTTAGCGTGTCGAATTAAAAATAATTTTTTCATAATGGTTGGTAATTAAAATATAAATAAAAGCGGTTAAAAAACTTCTATTCATTTGTGAGTAAGGACGCCCGGAAAAACCAGGAGGTAAAATAGTAATATACAATTTCGTATTATTGTTGCTAAATAAAACTATTTATCGTGATCATTGATTGCTGTTATATTGGAAAAACGAAAGCAGATTATTTAACCACAGGTATAAATCTCTACGAAAAGCGTTTGGGACATTATCTCAGGATAAGTACCACGATCTTACCAGACCTCAAAAATGCTAAAAATCTGGCAATTTCTGAAATAAAAAAAAGAGAAGCCAAAATAATCCTGAATCGATTAAATCCAGGAGATTATTTGGTCGTACTCGACGAAAAGGGAAAACATTGTACCTCGGAAAAATTTGCCGGATGGTTTCAGAATAAAATGAACCGTGGTACGGCTAAAATTGTCTTTCAGGTAGGCGGAGCCTACGGTTTTGACGAATCGGTATACCAGCGCGCCAACGAAAAACTGGCACTTTCCTCCATGACCTTTTCCCACCAAATGATTCGGCTTTTACTGGTAGAACAAATCTACCGGGCGATGACCATATTAAAAAACGAACCTTACCACAATACCTAAATTATGAGCTTAACATTAATTATCGTAATCATCACTGGTTTAATTTCCTACAACACTTTTCAGGATCGTGGCCGATTTGTTAGTCTAATGCACTCCCCTTATCAGGAAAAAAAATCAAATCAGTATTACCGGATGCTTACCTCCGGATTTTTACACGGAGGAATGGAACATCTGTTAATCAATATGTTTGTCCTTTATATGTTTGGGGAACTAATCGAGCAAAATTTTCTGGTGATTTTTGGAGAAATGATGGGGCGCTTAAATTTCCTGTTACTTTATTTACTGGGAATTATTTTTGCCAATATTCCAACTTTTATTTTGCATAAAGACAATCCAAATTTTTCGAGTGTGGGCGCTTCCGGTGCCGTCTCCGCGTTGGTTTTCGTCTTTATACTTTTTTATCCCTGGCAAATGCTTTATCTATTTTTGGTTATTCCTTGTCCAGCAATTATCGCGGGTATTTTGTATTTGGTTTACTCCAGTTACGCAGCTAAAAAAGGAACGGACAAAATTGACCACGTCGCGCATTTTGCGGGAGCTGTTTTCGGATTGATATTTACGGTAATTTTAAAACCAGAACTATTCACAAACTTTCTGAATAAATTGGTAAACAATGCCCCTTTTTAAATAAATAAATTGTTTAAAATATTTATGAAAAACGAAACGGAAAAAAATCCCTGGACGACTTTGTCCGTCAAGGAAGTATATGACAATCCCTGGATAAAAATTACCCACGAGGAGGTCCTGACCCCGGCCAGGACACCCGGTATTTACGGAAAAGTACATTTTAAAAATACGGCTATTGGGATTGTCCCCCTCGACGAGGAAAATCATACCTGGCTGGTGGGTCAATACCGATATACCCTCAATGAATACCATTGGGAGATTCCGGAAGGTGGCGGCCCGTTGGGTACCGATCCACTAGATTCGGCTAAAAGAGAGTTGCTGGAAGAAACGGGGATTACCGCAAAATCCTGGACCAAAATTTTAGATTTGCATACCTCCAACTCTGTCACCGATGAACATGGAGTTGCCTACGTGGCGCGGGATCTTAGTTTTGGTGAAGCGGAACCGGAAGATACCGAAGATCTGAAAGTGATTCGAATTCCTTTTTCGGAGGCGGTAGAAATGGTGATGGATGGACGAATAACGGATGCACTCTCAATGGTGGCCATAATGAAGGTAGCAATGATGGAGAAAAAAGCGTAAAAATTCTCTGGCAAATTCAATTTTCCTTTTAATATTGGAAGATAAAAGCAGAAAACCTCTCGTCCGATAAAAAAGAGATCTCCCATTTAAAAAATCAACGGAATAATAAACGTTCCAAACAGCCACAAAAGTAACACCGATCCAATATTTAAAATAAAACCAGCTCGAACCATTTGCTGAACTTTGATGTGGCCACTCGCAAAAACAATTGCGTTGGGCGGAGTAGCCATGGGTAGCATAAATGCACAACTGGAAGCCATTGTAACGGGTATGAGCAAGAGTAATAATTCCTGTTCAAGGCCAATCGCAACACCGGCAACCACTGGCGCAAAAACCGCGACCAGGGCCACATTACTCATCAGCTCGGTCATAAAAAGCATAATCGTAATTAGTAGTAGCATTACCAGCCAGATGGACAAATTTTTATTTTCTGCCACCAGATCGCCAATAAATTTTATTACTCCGGTTTCTGACAGACCACTGGCCAGGGCCAATCCTCCTCCAAATAACAATAGAATTCCCCAGGGTAATTTGACCGTATCCTCCCAACCCAGAATATATTTTCCTTTTTTAAAATCAAAAGGGATAGCAAATAGCGAAAAAGCCGCCAGTAAACTAATTCCCGTATCCGTCAATGAAATGTTGGGCAACCAATCATTAATGAAAATTCGGGTAATCCACAATCCCATAGTAATTAAAAAAATGAATAAGACCCGTTTTTCGGTAGATCGCAAAGGACCTAGTTTCTGAATTTCCAGATCAATAAGATTTTTTGCACTTTCAATTTTTCCCAATCCATTGGGATAGACCAGTTTTACCAAAACAAAATAAATAAATCCAAGCATGATACCACTAAAAGGAACTCCGATGAGCATCCAATTGAGAAATGAAATCTGGATTTTGTACTCATTTTCTATAAACCCAACCATGACCGTATTGGGTGGTGTACCGATAATTGTAGCAATTCCGCCTACGTTGGCCGCGTAAGCAATTCCCAACATCAGACTCAACGCAAAATTGCGGTCTCCCTGAGTAAAACCATCTTCGTCATTAATTAACAATTTGATCACCGAAAGTCCGATGGGCAGCATGACCACGGTCGTCGCCGTATTACTAATCCACATGCTGAGAAAGGCCGTTGCCAACATAAACCCAAGAATGACCCGATTGGCACTTGTGCCCGTGAATCGAATAATCGTCAAGGCAATTCGCAGGTGAAGATTTACCTTTTCGAGCGCAAGCGCCATCACAAAACCACCAAAAAATAAAAATACAATTGGACTTCCATAACTGGCGGCTACCGTTTTTATCTCTGCAATCTGAAAAAGTGGAAAAAAAGTCAGTGGAATCAAAGCGGTAATGGAAATGGATACCGACTCCGTAATCCACCAGATAACCATCCAGGCGGCAATGGCGATAACTGCGTCTGCAGCAGGGTTAACGATCTCAAATGGTAGATTATAAATCAACAAAAATAAGAGCGGCCCAACGATAAAACCGGTTTTTTGGGCGATGGAATAGGAGGACATATAAGTGAAATTTTGAGCAATAAAAGTAAAAAACAAATATTAATTTACCAGCGCATTCAAATCCACGTGAAGTTATTATTTTTGTCCCAAAAAAAGAAAATGAAATATACTACTTTATTATTTGATGCGGACAATACCCTTTTTGATTTTGACGCGGCCGAGGCTGGTTCCTTACGGGCGGTCTGCGATTCTCTGGGCGTGGAAATGGATCGACAAACTTTTAATCTTTATCATCACATTAATAAAAAGTGTTGGGCCGATTTTGAAAAAGGAACGTTGCCCCAGGAGAAAATTCAACTGACCCGTTTTAGTAGATTTTTGGATCGATTGGGTTCCGGAGCCGATCCAGTCGCCATTGGCAATCAATACCTGGAAGGGTTGGCAAAAAGTACGACGTTGATTGAGGGCACCGTAGAAATGTTAGATCGCTTAAAAGAAATGGATCTGGAGTTGATCGTAATTACAAATGGCCTGAAACAAGTACAGCGGCCACATTTTGCAGCTACGGGACTGACCGATTATTTTTCAGAAATTATTGTCTCCGATGAGATCGGTGTCTCAAAACCGCACAAGGCTTTCTTTGATTATACTTTTGAAAAAATAGTACAAAAAGATAAATCTAAAGTCCTGATTGTTGGGGATGGTTTGGCTTCGGACATCAAAGGTGGGATGAAATATGGCATCGATACTTTGTGGTTTAATAAACGGGGAATTGAATTGCCGAAGGGATTTAAACCGACCTATACGATGCGAAAGTTGGAGGAGATTTTTGGGATTATACAATAAGCGAATGATGGGTTTTCGTTTAACGTGCCTAAACGTGGCTCACCTTCCCAGACGCTCTAAAAATCGTCTTTCTCTGGCGGTTATAAAAGTAAATATCTGTAGTTGTTCTTCTTCCGTAAGGAGATCGAAGAGGTCATTTCATCGAGTTGAAGAAAGGCATCATCGAGTTCCTGGCGGCGTTCTACGGATGGGTAAAGATAAGTTAGGGCGTAGTCTTTGAAAAGTGCGGTTCGTTGGCGATCAAACGTTTTTGGAAGGTCAGGTTCTTTGCCCATTTCATCGAATTGGTAGCGCTGATTGATGAGTTTCCGATAACCGGTGATGACGGCGTTTTTAGTTGCTTGTTCAGTCATGGAAGCAGAATGTTTTTTTTGCTGTTTATTGGATGTTGTCACAAAGATCCGAAGACACAAAGGTTCTTTACCGTAATTTTTTCAAGTAAACAAAGTAACTCATTTCTATTGAAGTTGTTTAAAAACTCCCAAATTGCCTGCGAACTGATAAAATCCTCCAACTTGCCTGCTGGCAAAGGCAGGCTCCTCGTCTTTTTTCTCGTCAATAGCGCGGCTATTCCCTAAGGTATCCTTTACTTTGATCCCGGGGCACTAGATTTGAATAATTTTCTCTAGCTCTCGGCTGCCTTTGGAATCCTTAAACAACTTCATTATAAAAAACCTAACTTTACCAATTAAGAAAACGCAGCGTTCTTAAGTTATTCAATAAAACCATACTAATCAAAAATAATGAATCAAGAAAATAAAACCCTGTCTGATCGTGCCCAACCCCTCGGAAAATATCCACACATAAAACGAGTAGGGAATTTCATCTTTGTCTCGGGGACAAGTAGCCGGCGACCGGATAACAGCCACGAAGGGGTGCAGATACACGCGGACGGCAGTGTGACGTTGGACATCCGAAAACAAACAAAGGCCGTTATTGAAAATATAAATACCTTGTTGGAAAGTATCGGTGCCAATCTTTCAAACCTGGTAGATGTAACCACTTTTTTAGTAGATATGGAAGATTTTTCGGGATATAATGAGGTCTACGGAGAATTTTTTGATCATACGGGTCCGACGCGGACCACCGTAGCGGTGAAGCAACTCCCCCACCCTAATTTGCTGATTGAGATGAAGGTGATTGCAATGATAACAGAGGACTAGTTTTGATCCCGTAGCGCTGGTATCGTTCATTTATCAGAATAAACACGCTGATCAGTCGATAGGTATCCATTTTCCTTTTTTAAAAAATATGCTTACGCTTTTACCATATTGAGAATCTCTTCCCGAAACTGACGAAGTTGGTCCACTCGTGTCGTTACCAATTGCCGCACCTTCCAGGCACCTCGGTACCTTCGCGCAATATCCAGATAAATCACACTAAAATACCCAAACACAGGAATTAGCACAGCCAGGCATAACCACCATTCACCACCCCAATACCATCCTAAGAGAATCATGAATGGATAATAGATCAGGTAAAAGCCAAAGGTTAGTCCCAACACTACACTCATTCGGGTTTCTACATCTTTTGTTTTAGAACCACAAAATAATCCAAAGCCGTAAGGCAACGCATTGGTGAGCCACCCGATTAAAAATATGGGATGGGTGATTAATAAAAAAATCAAAATAAGCAACCTGTATTTTTCAGCGTGTACCAGCGCGTAATCCGAAAGATTCAATTCGTGTAATTCATTAAAGTAAGCCCTTGTTTTCTGGGCTAACTCTTCTTTAGAAGCATCCGGTAATCCGCCTATTATTTTGATTAACTTTTTATTTTCAACAATTTTATTGGAATTTTTAATAACCACCTTGTGGGAAGAAACCGGTGTTTGATTTTCTACCATTGTCAATAGCTGATCGACAAGAAAAAAATCTTCTTTTGTATCAACATGCACCACCTGTTCCAACATCTCACCGTACAAGTCTTCTGTTAATTTCCTGGTCGCCTCCCGGGGATTTTCATTATACAATGCTACATAATTTTGAATTTCGAGGGGTTTTCCAAAACCTAAACTAACCTGGCTGCGAAATTTATCTGCGTCCAGAAAATTAACGCCAACGGGCATAATCTTCAACTGGGTATTATTATCCTTCTCGTAAGCACCGAAAGCCATTTTTGCGAATCCTTTGGTAAGCGGCCTCAGTTGGCGAACCTGTTTACTGCTCCCCTCCGGCATGATCAGAATGGCTCCTTTTTCCGCAAATTTTTTATAACAATAATCAAAGGTACCTACGTTGAATTTTCGTTTATCGAATCCACCATCTTTTTGCCGATACAACGGAATCATATGCAGCGACTTTAAAAAACCAACGAAAGGAGGAACGAATAAAACGCCCTTTGCCAAAAAAAATAATGCCCGGGGCTGATAACAAGCCATTAGACAGGGTTCAATAAATATAGTTGGATGATTGATGGCAAAAATCACGGGATCGTTCTGTGGAACCCGATCAAGGTGCACCAAGTGAATTTTTTTAAACCAGAATTTCAGTGCTAGTCGCGCTAGCGGGCGGACTAAATAATAAAGCATAATGGGAATCAGAGTTTAAAATTAAATAGACAAACTAAAAGCATCATCATCAACCACGATTGTTAGGTCTTTCATTTGCTTTTTGCTGCGCGTTTTTTACTATATGCCCTCATTAATCCTGCCAGCCGGGCAGCGGCGGAGTTAGGCAAGAAGCCAAAATTGACACTGAAATCTAGTGCTTTTTTTTGTTAATGAAAAATCAGGTGCAATAAAAGTAGCGATACCACCAAACTTGCCACTATTCTGCCGATTATCAGACCATTAAATTTGTGGTGATCTGCCGCTTAGTGCCAAGGGTTTGAGATAAAATGGTTGTTAAATTGAGGTAAAAAAATAACTAAGAAAATTTCAATTGAGTAAAATAAAATTATAAATAATACTAATTATTTCCTAAACTCCCCGTTAATGACCAATAATCATCAGGTTCGCACTATATTTGTCGTTGTCTATGAGTAAAAACGTAGATCTATCTATACGAGTCCATATATTGATCTTGAAAATTAAAAATGATGAAAATCTTTACCTGCTTATTGATGGTTTTAGTTGTTTTTGGCTTAAACGGGCAGAATATCGTTCCGAATGCCAGCTTTGAGACTTCCAGAAAAAAACCACGGTTTATGTCATCGGCGGGGAAGGACTTTGATTCGGCCATCCATTACTGGTGTGTGCCCAATGAAGCTTCGACAGATTTGATTTCGCCTCGTTTTGATAGTAAAAATTTGACGGACATTCCACCCCATACGGGAGAAAACATGATGGGGATCGTAGTTAACGGAGATTATTGGGCTGAATATGGAAAAGTAAAATTACTGGAACCGCTGAAAAAAGGAACAGAATATTACGTCGAATACTGGATCTCCATGCCAACCTATTATTCCAAAAATGAACCCGTGCCCACCAACTTGAATGATCACTTCGGTCTTTATTTTTCAAAAAGTATTTATCATTATGATAAACGGATACTGACCGCCAAACCTCAGGTTGGCGCTACGGCTAACGACGTCGCCCGCCCGGTTAAATGGACCAAGATGACGGGGAGATTCGTGGCAGATGAGGAGGCTACTCATCTGTACCTGGGACAATTTCTGGATGAAACTGATCCGGGAAAAATTGCGAAGGGATATTTTTTTATTGACGATGTTTTTGTAGAGGCTTTCACTAATAGTGCGGTAAATTATGCACCCAGTCGTTATTATACCATCAAGGGCTCTACCGCCTCCATCAATATTGATAACATTTATTTTGAAACGGATAAGTACGAATTGTTGACCAGTTCTTACGAAGAATTGGACAATCTGGTAAAGATTCTTACTAAGAATCCTACTTTAAAAATTGAAATTCAGGGACATACGGATGATGTAGGCTCCGCAGCTCATAACAAGGAACTTTCTTTTAATCGTGCTAAAACTGTTTATGATTATCTCAATAATTCGGGAATTGAGACAGAACGACTGGACTTCCAGGGATATGGGATTACGAAGGCCATTGCTTCGAATGATTCTGAAACGGGTCGGCAAAAAAATCGGAGAGTAGATTTTGTTGTCGAAGCAGATCCCGAATTAGAAGACAGCCGGGAGATGATGGCGCCGGAGTATATTTATAAATTATCAAATAAAATATCTCCCGAAAAAAAAGCACGACAAAGCTTTATCGGACGCTACGTAAATAAGTGGAACTGTGATGGTCGCTCGGATGAAAAACCAAAAACGGTTGAATTAAATCAATTGAAAAATAGTCGTCCGGTTGATGCCCGCGAACATATTATTGAGCTTACTAAAAATGAAAAAGCATTATTTTTTAATGAATATCCGGACCACCCCCAAAATCGAGCTTTTGTCAGCACAATGCTTGATGATTTTTTTGCTGCGGGCTTTACGTACTTTTTTCTGGAAGATGTAGTGGCGAGTGATAAAGAACTGAACAATCGTGCTTATCCCGTCATTAACTCTGGATACTACGTAAAAGATCCGGTTTACGGTGATTTAATACGACAGGCGATGCAAAAGGGTTTTGAGATTGTATCTTATGAACCGACTAAAGCGCAAGTCGAAAAAGCAATGTCCATTATCAAAAGGACAGCAAAATTTTCGGACCCTGCCCTACTCCGCCAAACCGCCAAAGACTGGGCGCGGGCAATGAATATTAATCGAATTTATAAAAAAAATCCAACGGCCAAAATTGTCGTACTGACCAGTCGCGGTAACATCAAAGAAGTAAATAGTAATGGTTTTAAAACCATGGCTAGTTGGTTTCAGACTTTTACCAAAATTGATCCCCTGACCATCGACCAACGAACTTTTACCGAAAAATGCAAGTCCGATGAAGATCCACTTTATGGAATCCGAACGGTTAAAGAGCCAACCATCTTCTTTTATAAAAACAATGCTTTTGTCAAACAAGAAGAGAATACCATCACCGAATCAACTGGAAAATTTGTCGATTTACAAATTTACTTTCCACGTAGTTCTTTTCGTAACGATCGTCCAACCTGGCTCGAAATGGATGGCTACCGGCTGCACCAGGAAGTTAATCCGGATAAATATGGAATGAGCACCCCTTGTATGATTATGGCTTTTAAAAAAGACGAAGATATGACCTTCGCCGTTCCAATGGATGCGATTGAAGTTGGGAATACGGGGACGCGAATCTCCTTGCTCTTACCAATTGGAAGTTATACTTTATTACTCAATGATGGGAAGCAGGCAAAGCAGGTGGATTGGATAGTTGAATAAAATATTTATCATTTCTTCTCTATTTTTATCTGAATCAGGCCATCTCTCCTCTTTCTTTTATTATTTTGCACCATGAACTTTTACGCACAAACCCACCATGACCAATATAAGACTTTCGAAAATTATCCCGTCTACGAAGGATATGATCTCGGACTTACTTATACCAATCAAGAAAGTACCTTTAAGGTATATTCTCCGGCGGTAGACCGGATGACGCTTTACATCTATGCCTCTGGCCACACCGATAGTCAGCTGGAAAAACATTCCATGATCCTGGGAGAAAAAGGAATTTGGGAAATCACCCTACCGGGAGACTACCAGGGGAAGTACTATAATTTCCAGGTGCGAGTCGGTGGACGTACCCTCAAACGAACGCCGGATCCTTACGCAAAAGCCGTGGGGCTGAACGGAGAACGAGCCATGATCCTCGATTTAAAAACAACCGATCCGAAAGGTTGGGACCAGGATAAACGGCCTCCGCTTAAGGGATTCAATGATATCGTTATTTACGAAGTACACGTCCGCGACCTGTCCGCACATCCCGAATCGGGCATCAAAAAAAAACGAAAATTTCTGGGACTTGGAGAAACGGGTACCAAAAATAAGGAGGGTCTGACTACGGGATTAGATCATCTAAAAGACCTGGGGGTAACGCATGTCCACTTGTTGCCTAGTTTTGATTTTATGAAGCGTAGCGTCGACGAAGCCAATCCTACCGAAAAATATAATTGGGGGTATGATCCCCAAAATTATAACGTGCCGGAGGGTGCGTATGCGACCGATCCCTACGATGGTGCGGTTCGAATTCGCGAATTCAAGGAGATGGTGCAAGCTTTACACACCAACGGCATCCGTGTCGTCATGGACGTCGTTTATAATCATACCGGCCTGACGGAGCAATCTGTGTTTAATCGTATTACACCGGGCTATTATTATCGTTTTAAGGAAGGTGGAAAATTTTCGGATGCTGCTGCCTGTGGTAATGAGACAGCTTCAGAAAGGCCGATGGTTCGCAAATTCATCTGGGAATCCATGCTCCACTGGTGTCGGGAATATCACATTGATGGCTTTCGGATTGATCTGATGGCTATTCACGATATTGCAACGATCAATACGACGACCTGGGTTTTACAAAAAGAAATTGACAAAAGTATTTTTGTATACGGGGAAGGCTGGATGGCTGGCGATTCTCCTCTGCCTTACGAAGATCGTGCTTTAAAAGCTCATGCCCCCAGACTGGAGGAGGCAGCTGTTTTCAGCGATAATATCCGGGACGCCTTAAAAGGAGGTGTTTTTAACGCAGAAGAAAAAGGATTTGTGAGCGGTGCGCCTAATCTGGAATCTACCATTCGATTTGGTGTCGTTGGTGCTACGTTTCATCCACAAATCGATTACGGAGCCGTGAATTATTCGGATGCTCCTTTTGCTAATCGGCCAACGCAATGTATTAATTACGCTTCTTGCCACGATAATCATACCCTTTACGATCGGCTGGTCAATTCCACCAACGGGGACGAGAAAACGATTGGAAAAATGCACCGACTCGCAAACGCCATTGTCCTGACAAGTCAGGGTGTTCCGTTTCTGCACGCGGGAGCAGAGTTGATGCGCACCAAAGAAGGCGTGGAAAACTCTTACAGATCTTCGGAAAAAATCAATCAGATAGATTGGTCAACTAAACAAAAACATTTAGACCATTTTAACTACTATAAAAATTTAATCGCTCTGCGAAAAGCCCATCCTGCTTTCCGAATGCCTACTTCAGAAATGATCCAACAACATTTGGTATTTGTGGATGGAACTCCTGCTAACGTGGTGGCCTACCATTTGCAGGATCACGCAAATGGAGATGATTGGGGAAATATTCTGGTGATTTATAATGCTAATCCGAAACAGACCACCGTGGCACTACCGGCAGGAAAATGGCGAAAAGAGGTTTGGGAGATGAATTTTGGGATGGATGATGGCGAGATTTTGGAAGGATCGGTGAAAGTTCCGGAGATTGGAATGGTGGTGTTGGTTGGGATACTTTAAATAAAAAATTCAGGATTCGGACAGCCACCGTGAATTGAAAAAGGAATAATTTTCACAATAAAAAAAGAAGCCATTAGCGTAAAGTCCAATGATATCTTCCTATCGCTCGGTGCAAATGTCGTATAGGGCCAGCGTTTGGTTTGCGAGTTGGGGGCTTGCCACATATGGACATTTTGCACTTTATTAGGTGCTTTCTTTTATTTTTTTCTTTATTAGTTTGATTGAAGTTAGTTCGACATTCTCTATAAATGGATCCATATTTTTAATTTTCGACATGATATCTATCATATTTCCTTCACTAATAAAGGTGTCAACATAAGGCACTGTTGATGAAATTATTATATCCATTACATCTGAACGATTTGGTTTTTTATTCCCAGAGTAAAATTTATAGAATGCTGATAAAGCCATCATTTTAAGTGAAAGAAATTTATTGTAATCGATACCATTATTAGCCTCAATTTCTATTTTAGTAAATTCTGGAAATCTTACATATATTTGCTGTTCTACTGTTTTCTTAACAAACTCAAACGCCATCTTTTTTGTGTAGCTCCCATCTTCCTTTGGAAGATAATTTTGTCTCATTTCTAGCATTCCTTCCAAAATTGGATTTATGCTTTCGTTCCACATTTCGAATTGTTGATTAACTTTATCAAATTTGAATAAATCATGTAAAGATTCTTTAGAAAATTTTTTACCTTCTTTTATAATTGCAGATGGAGCAAATGACATTGGATTTATCGCTTTTTTGGTGTAATAGTTTTCTTTTTCTTCAAAGATTAATGGTTCATTTGAGTTTAGAACAACTGAAGGATAAATAAAGAATAAATTTTTATATTTCTCAAAGACCTCATCATTTCTACTTATTTCAAACAGAGTAAAGGCGCTATAGCTTAAAAGATATTTATTAACAGGAAATAATTTGAGATAAGTTAAAAGAAAACCTTTTGTTTTGCAGATTTCACTTAATACATTTGTATCAACTAAGACTAGTTTATATTTCTTTCCTAATAACTCAATCATACAATTTTTTATTAAATTTATCTTTTCATAAAATTACAAACTTGCATTAACTTTTTATTAAATATATCTCTCTAACCCCCTAAATAACTGGACACAATTTATTAATTTTAGTTTTATAAAATTGTGTGAATATGTCAAAACATCGAAAACATTGGACCAAGGCTGAAAAGCTTGAAATTATTAACTACTACAAACAGCATGGCGTAGCCAAAACGAAACGCGAGTTTGGAGTATCTTCTACCTCAATTTATAATTGGGAAGAACT
>CALLLR010000170.1 GCA_938008185.1 uncultured Saprospiraceae bacterium | reverse complement strand
ATTATGGAGGCAGTAATTTTACAGCTGATCAAGGCAGAAAATCCGGAGTTATGCCGTAGCATAATGAGGAATTTTCTAACGCAGAGCAGATTTAAAATTACCAGTCCATATGCTCAATTAATTTATGCCCGAGGCACTAGTGTTCCACCACTATAAAGGTATTCATGATGCTGATCAAGATCATTAAATTTATAGGTAGTGCCCAGGAAACCTATCAGAGGTTTGACTTCTAAGACTAGAAATTTTGATACTCGACGAAGGAGGGTGACCGATAGTTCTACCTCTGCAGCCAAGAAAATCGTTCCCATAGTGAACCCTATTTCGACTTCATTAATTTTTAAAGGATATTGTAAAGAAGCTTGCGCACAAGCTTGATTTTTAATGCACAGCAAACAAAATCCTACTATTAATACGCTGGAGATTAAGCGTAATAAACCATTTTTAGGGTTTCCTTTCTCCTTTAATTGCTTTGTAATTTTTTTGTGTAGGGTTACTCGCTTCATGACTTTTTTTAATTAAGGAATTGGAAAAAAGTTAATGTACCTCTATTGACATTACATTACGCCTGCTACCCTAACTCTTTACTAAACCAAAAAATTATGTTTGCCAATCCTCATCAGGACAGAAGTGGTTTTTCGAATTTCTGTAACGTACAACGACCCCGTTGCCATGGCTGGTAACGAGGTCGTTGGATATCGTGTTGATGGATCGTTTAATTATGAGGATGGAATCCCTTCCACCTAACTATTATGGATTTTTTCTGGATTAAACATGGTATGTTGTAAAAGGAAATAATTCTGCAGCAACCTTCACCTAACAGCCTGGTTGATCAGGACTCCAACCCTCAAGAATAATCAAACTAAAAAACACGAAAATATTTTATAGTAGTATTTATTCTTATGCGCTTTCGGATACTTCATCATAGTCTCCGATAAAATCTTTGTCATTTACTAAAACAAAACCAATAGTTCCAAGAGCGATTACAATAGCTGCTCCCAATAAAGGACTAATAACAAACAAATTAATTAGGGTAAAGTAAAAAGAAATGCCTAGAAGGGATACAATAATTAAGGCAGAGAAGGTATAGAATGAGTTTTTCATAATGAAGTGGTTAAAAATTTTCTAAATGGTTATGTTGTACTTCTCATTATTGTAAAAAACGTGCCAAAGATTCAAAAACCAATATATTTTTTAAAAAAATATAAAATATGGAGGTGTCCATCTGCCTAAATTGTAACCATTGAACACCTCCATATCACAACTATCCCCATAATGGAGCAGGATAATTGGTCATCTCCGCCAGTGCTTTCATGACGCCTGGCTTGTCCTCCTGATAAGTAACACCATGCCATAAATCTCTGGAAGTCAACACCTTATAAGTACAGCTTCCGTTTTGAATTTGTTCATTAACCACGAGAGGAATAAAAAACTCAGATTTCGGTTCGTGGCCGCGTTCTTTGACAAATTCAATAAACATCTCTCTGATTACCGGGAAAATATTTGGGTGAAAACCCCAAAAATTCATACTCACCAGAGATTCCGAATCCAGGGCTACTTTTCCTTCCGTTCCGCTGTAATAAATTTTTCCGTTCTCTCGCTCAATTTTAGTACGTTCTACAACTGTTACCATATTATGGTGCTCATCCATTTCTGCAACCCCTCTCGAAACGCTGCCATTATCGGATAAGGTATTTCCGAGCACATATCCTACGAGGGCATTTTTTGTCGGACTCACCTCTTCGGTCAAAAAACGAGCAACTTCTTTAAATCCGGCACTTCCGTAAAAATCATCGGCATTGATTACGGCAAAAGGTTCCTGCACAAAAGGGGCCGCGACGAGTACGGCGTGGGCGGTCCCCCAGGGTTTGGTGCGTTCAGGCACTTCGGTTAGTCCCTCCACTGGGGAATCAATTTCCTGAAAAGCAAAAACCACCTCTATTTTATCGGCAAATTTACTGGTCACCTTTGATTTAAAATCTTCGGCAAAATGCTCTCTGATCACAAAGACTACTTTTCCGAAACCGGCCTGTATGGCATCGTAGACACTATAGTCCATAATGGTTTCACCGTTGGGACCGACGCCGTCGAGTTGTTTGAGTCCACCGTAACGACTTCCCATTCCGGCGGCTAATACGATTAATGTTGGTTGCATATTTTGGCTGTTAGCTATTGGCAATTAGCTATTGAATCCTTCAATCGTGCAAAAAGCATTGGTGGGAACTCAATTGGCTACTGGCCAGTTAATTATTTAATCTAAATACTATCGTGGTTAAATAAGATTCGTTTTCCTTTTTCAGAATCATCCAAAGCGCCGTGATGGTAAGCCATATGGCCGCTGACGATAGTTGTTTCCACTTTCCCTTTAAAATGTTTCCCTTCGAAGGGGGACCAGCCACATTTATAGGCCAGTTGTTCTTTGCTCACCTGCCATTCAGTTTCGGGATCAAAAATAACCACATCCGCCCAGTACCCTTCTCTCAGATAACCCCGATCTTCAATTCTAAAACAATCAGCCGGAGCGTGGCACATTTTTTCAATAATTCGTTCCAGACTGATTTTTCCTTTTTGATAGAACTCCAGCATCACATTAAAGGAGTGCTGAATCAACGGCACACCAGATGGCGCAGAGAAATAGTTGCCCTGTTTTTCCTGCCAGGTGTGTGGCGCATGATCCGTGGCGATAATATCCAGTCGATTGTCTAATAAGGCAGGCAATAAAGCTTCCTGATGTTCTTTGGATTTAATGGCGGGATTACATTTTATCTGGCTACCAAATTTTTTATAATCATCCCGATTAAAATACAAGTGATGAACACAAACTTCGGAGGTAATTCTTTTTTCCTTTAAAGGTTTGTTATTTTCAAAAAGATCCAGTTCATCTTTGGTCGAAATATGGAGGATATGCAAACGAGTGTTGTGTTTTTTGGCCAGGTTTGCGGCAAAGGAAGAAGAAATCAAACAGCCCTCCACCGAACGAATATCGGGATGTAAATCCATCGGAACCTCTTCTCCGTATTTTTCGCGGTAGCGTTCCATATTTCCCCGGACGGTTTTT
>CALLLR010000169.1 GCA_938008185.1 uncultured Saprospiraceae bacterium | reverse complement strand
ACACCTTATGCGGTCTCTTTTTTCATCATACTTCTTTGCTTATCAGTCGGGTAGCTACGGCTATCCTCCTTCTGCGCGCATTGTTTGATAAAAAAATAGTCTCCCCTAAGGTATCCTTTACTTTGATCCCGAGGCACTAGCCTCTTTTTTGAGCCTGCCTGCCGGCAAAGGCAGGTGAATAGCCGCGCTATTGACGAGAAAAAAGGCGACGAGCCTGCCTTTGCCGGGCAGGCAGGTTGGAGGATTTTATCAGCTCGCAGGCAATTTGGGAGTTTTTAAACAACTTCATAATAACATGATCAATCAACCTTCTCTACTGCCCGATTCACGTTATTCATTTATGTTTAAACTATCAATTAATTTTATTTGCTCAAATTTACGGATACCTTTCCATACTTCCACCTCATTTCGGCGATAAACCTGCGTTCCTTCCGGAATAATCAGCAGCTCGTCCACTTCAATTTTTTGCTCGGCCAGTTTGGGATGTCCTAAACTTACTCGCAATCGGTTGGTAGCATTTTTCAACTCGTAAGTATGTGCTATCAACGCCCATTCTCCGTCCATATATTCGACGGATTTGCTCAACCGATACCCTTTTCTTGCGACGCTTTTTCCGGTTTGCGTATTTATTTCGTCAATGTCTGCAATCGCCAAAGCCTTCAAGTCTTCTCCAATGCGATACCAATACCGGATCGAATAGCGATTACCAGCTTTTGGGTAAGGGAGCAATTCCTCGAAAATAATCGCTGCTGGATATCCGGTCTTCACAAAACTACCCGACCCTGCGTAGGCGTCCGGGGTTTGATTTTCAGCAAAATCTTTATACACAAAATTAGCAATTGAATCAGTAGACCAAAAATCACCATGTGCTATCAAGGTCGTATCCCGACTTTCCCGGACGGCAGCGACCTGTTCTTCCCGGACGCGATCCCGAATGATTTGCAAGGGCAATCGGTAGAGAATCAGGCGTTCGTCTTCGTAAAACTGCGGTAGGTTTTTCCAGAGATGGTCGTACCGTTCGGGCACATCTTTTAAATTTCCTTTTTCTCCAAAGAGGAGCAGATCTTTTCCATTTGGCAGATCGTTTAGAATGGCTGGAATGCGATAGGGTTTACTGAGGAGATCTAAATACTTATAAGTTTGCGAAATGGACGTCCTCCCCATAAAATAGCCCATCACCGGTAAGCCCGTCTGCAGAGAGGCCCAAAGTGACCGGTGCATGATGGGAAAATGCGCTTCGTAAGATATATTTTCGGATCCAACCATATAAGCTGGCAAAGGAATCATCGCCTGAAAGGAGGCTGCCTCCAGATTATCCAGCCAGGGATTATCTACCGCTTTAAATTTAGAACGGTTACTCGGATTTGGCGCGTATTTCCATTCTTTTTTTAGAAAATAAGAAAATCCATCTACCAGGATTATGGTGACTAAAGTAATCAACAAAAATAGCCGTAGTGGTTTCTTTTTAATATTATTAATAAAATGATATCCGTAATAAAAGGCGCCAATATTTATCAAATAAAAGAATCCCCAAGACAACCGTCCAACACTACGAAACTGCCGATAAGGTCCCGTTTGGGCCAAATAATCTTTTAAGTCAGGAATAACAAATGGGAAGCCGAGCGACAGGAAAAAAAGAACAACCCCCGATGCTAACAATATTTTTACGGTTTTAAAATCGGAGGCAGTCATGGTTTTTACCGGGGTTTTTGTCGCCCAAATTTTCCAGCAGAAAATCAATAGGGACACAAAAAATAACAGTCCCGTTAAACCGATATACCCCGAATTTTCCAATCCCGGTTGGGAAGGGGGCGGAAAATAGGATTGGATCAGATTACCAAGTGCACCACGTCCCGGAAACAGGATACTTTGCCAATATCCTCGATAAGCAAAAAAACCGTAAGGCCATTCCGGACGGTCCGTTATTGAGTCGGACATCATTCCTCCTAAATATACTATCAGGAATGGAACCAATACCTGAATGATCCCATGCGTAAGAACGAATTTATAATTATCCAGAGAAGGCGTGGCCAGTCCTTTGATCAGATAATAAAATCCCAAAAAAAGGATTGGAATGATAAATAGATAAAAGTGAAACCAAGAGCAAAATAAAACCCCTGTTCCGACCAGGATACTCCTAAATAATGTTGGTTTTTTTTCAAAACGTAGCAGCAGATAAATAATCATGGGAATCAAAAAAGGGTGTGCCAAACCATAATGACCATCCATCCTAGGAATCTGCGGAGACAGCAGCGTAATCCCAATCGTAATGGGTATCGCATACCACAGTGGAAGCTTTAAATGCCGAAAAATCAGATATACAAAAACGCCAGACAGTAACAGAGAGGTTAATAAAAAATAATTCCAGATTCCCATAAACCAGGGCTGCAAATCGACAAAATGGTTACTGATAAATTTGACTGAGTTGGTCAGCACCGGAAGATTGTCGGTAAAATCATTTCGCTCTCCATATGGATAGTTCATACCGGTATAAAAGGAATAAGTAGAATCGTAGGCGAGGTGATAGGAGGCAGCCATATAGGATCGAAATCCGTCGGCTCCGTCTCCCAGCAAAAAACTATTGGGGGAAACAACAAGGGTTTGAAACTTGAAACCAATCACCACTACCAGCAAAAGTACCAGCAACCCTAATCCCTTCGTAAGCCTTTTCGATTGTCTCATCTAATAAAAGCGTTTTATTGCGGCGCAAATTACGGATTTTTCTCGTTTAATTTCTTGGGGGACGGTGGGCTTTTTTTCTCTGCTGGCGGGGTTGGCTTTCGATGGGCTTTTTTCCCTTCTGGCGGGTTTGGCGGACGATGGGCTGACAATTGGCGCTCTTCTGGCGTGGGCTCTTCAATTGGTGAGGGCTTTTTTTCTCTGCTGGCGGGGTTGGCTTTCGATGGGCTTTTTTCCCTTCTGGCGGGTTTGGCTTTCGGTGGGCTTTCAATAGGCGGACGATGGGCTGACAATTGGCGCTCTTCAATCGGTGAGAGTGGACGATTGGCTTTCCTTTAATCTTTTTTTTAGCGTTGAAGAGAAAATTGCGGTTGTTATTGAACTTGCTATTGAGGTTGCTATTGAAGAGACTGTCCGTAGAGTGTGTCAGCAGGCTGGGCTTCCTTTAGGACCGAGGTGTGGGCGGCCAAATGACACACTTCGTTTAACAGCCCCCTTATTGAAGTTGCTATTGAAGTTGAAAAGCCCTATACCTTCCACAGCCGCAATAACAAGGTTTCGATTAACAAAAAGGCCAGAGCGGCGATCAGACACCAGCGCCAGAAGCTGACGCCCCGGCTTCGATCCCCGATTAATGGGGTTAGAGAAGCGAGTGATTGTGATTTGATGATATTGGCCCGTTCGCCCAATTGGGTCGCCAGCATTTCTTCGTTGAGGTAGGCCAATTCGGATTCCCGGCGATCAAAATTAAATCCGTAGAAGGCCAGTGGTTCGGCCGCATCCAGGTAGAGTTCATAAAATCCGGCATCTTTTATCTGGTTATTAATTCCTAAAACCATATTGGGACCGATGGCTTTTTGTTGAGGAATAAACTCTTCTTCTTCTCCTTTGATTTTATAAACCATTTCCGCTTCGGTAATCCTGTTTTCGGTTTCCAGCACCTCATCTTTACCGATGTAAAAGGCAATCCGCTGATCTTTCGCACTCGAAATCGCCATTTTATACAACATGGGAATAAAAATTTCCCCACTTCGTACCAGATTATTTGCCGCCTCATCCAGGGGAGCAGCGCACAAATACACATGTCCTTTTTCCAAAGCATATTTACCAAGATAACTTCCCCCATCCCGGTAGGTCAACAACCGTTCTTCCTGCCGGCTACCAAACTGAGATACTTTAAAATTACCCTGAGTGACGGGGAGTTTGATATTACGGGAAATATTTTCAAAAACATCCTGAAAAACAAATTCTTCGGTATTGATTACCGAAACCTCCCGAGGAGTCAATTCGTAAGCCTGTAATTCGTTGACTTGCAGATTGGTCAAAAAACTACGGTAGCTATCCAAGCCAGCACTGGCCGCTGGAAAGATCAATAAATTTCCACCGTTGCGAACGTACTGCGCCAACTCCGAGCTGAGGCCGGAGGAGATTGTCTTTAGGTCTTTTAGAATAATTAACTGATTGCCAGATAGTCCTGCGTAATCAATCTGACTAGCGGACTGATTATTAATTTTAAAATAATCCAAACCTTTAAATGCAGCATTCAGGTATTTATTTGTAGTACCATCGTTAATGACGAGGATTTTAATTTCGTTGGCGACATTATAAGTGAAATAATATTTATCATCAAACTGGACGGGATAGTCGGTAATGCTGAGTTCTGCCTCCTGCCATCCGGTTCGTAGAATCGTCAGGTTGATACTGTCCGTAACTGAAGTGTTTGCGGGAATAGAAAGCGTACCGATGGGTTTTACCTGGCCATCCTGCTTGATGGTCAAACGGATATTATCAACTGCCTTATTACTGTGATTTTTCACTTTGACCAGTAAGGTATTGGTTTGATTGATCATCTGAACCGGCGCTTCAAACCAGGCCGAGTCAAGACTGATATTTTTTTCCTGAACGGATTGTAAAGGCAATAAATTCAGCTCAATGGTCGTATCTCGAAAATCAGCTAAATCGGTAATATTTTTCTGGTAATCAGAGATAATATAACTGACTTTATTTTCCGTAGTGGCAGTATTCAGTGTTTGTATCTGTCGATTGAGTACTTTGGAGAGTTCGCGAACGGCGGGGCTGATTTTTATTTCATCGATGAGCGTCAACGCATCTTCTTTGCTAACCAGTCGTTGGTGACGACCTTCAAAATCGCTGGTAATAATCTGAAAACGGTCTTCTATTGCGTAAGCTTCCACAATTTCACGAGCGCGTTGGCGTGCCTTTTCCAGCAGAGGGACATCTTCACTTAAGGCACTCATACTAAAAGAGTTATCAATATAAATACTAACGGCCTTTTCTCCTTTTTTCACTTCCGTATCCTGTGGTAAAAATGGTTGAGCAAATGCCAGAATTAAGGCCACAAAAGCCAACAAACGCATTAAGAGGGTAAGAAAATTTTTGAGTTTACGGCGGGCACTCGTTTCTTCTTTAATTTCTTTAAGAAACTTTACATTGGTAAAATAGACCTTCTTAAATCTACGAAAGTAGAAGAGGTGAATAATAATCGGAATTGCCAGCGCCAGCAGCGCCCACAGAAATTGAGGATAGAGGAATTGCATGGTTGCGAAATTAATCTTTTATCCTCATAGGGTACGGAAAATTTCAAGAAATGTTAAGTTGCTAATAAGTTAAAAATGCTATTTGCTATTCTTATTGGCTTTTAGCCGATACTATTTG
Source organism: uncultured Saprospiraceae bacterium (assembly GCA_938008185.1). Taxonomy (GTDB): domain Bacteria; phylum Bacteroidota; class Bacteroidia; order Chitinophagales; family Saprospiraceae; genus JALZUU01. The sequence continues at coordinate 16,592 of CALLLR010000169.1, read as the reverse complement.
CTTCGCTCAAACGTGGTGAAAAAACGAAGTTAGCAGAACCTCTGAACCAATTAACTTCAAATATCTTAATCATAATTAATTTATAATAGCTAAAGACAGGATAGCCGCAACGGGTTGCTTAACGTCGGTTTTAGATACTTCCGGTTGGAATTTAGTCTTGTCTATTTTTAATATGGTCCAGAATATTCCTCCCCACATAGCGGCAGACATAATTAATCCGAAGAATAAACCTTTAAAGAATTTTAATTTTTCCATTTTGAACAGAGATTTTTTTGTTTGATAATCGTTGAGTGATAAATAAATCTCAATGTATGTCTAGAGCTTGTCTGAACTAGTGTATTTTCAAAAATTTTGTGCAATTATAAATATACGAATATTAATATCGTTGATTGGCTATTACCCTGAATTATAGCCTCTATTTAGCAAAAATCAGGGTTAATTTTATAAAAATCAGGGTATTCCCCCACCCTAGAACATAACGTTATTTTCGTTGTTTAAAGTATTAATAAAAAGTATTATACGAATTAATTTAGTTTTAATTTAAAAAAAACACCATACGTTTTCCATCTTTTCTTTTGTTTCTAAAATTGATTTTTATTGCCTTCTTTTTCACCGTTGCCACCGGAATAAATGCCCAGACAACCATAGAAACGCTGGAACATGACGGAATATTACCAAACCCTACCGGATTCACCTACCTCCTGATTTTGACCCACAGGAATCCCTTCCGCTGGGATGGAGTTTTGGAAGCACAGCCTATGATATTGGTTTTATCAGTGCAATGATCGACGTATTTGCCAACGGTTATAACATAAATACCAGCCGGGTTTACAGCTGTGGAATGTCCAACGGTGGTTTTATGAGTTACCATCTGGCTTGTAATCCAGCGAAGTTTTAAGTCTAAAAATTACCGATGGTGAGGGTAATACCACGTTTCCACTGGCGTACCAAATCATTGGAACAGATGGACGAGTGTATCGGGATAAAATTATTTCAGCGGACGCCGATATTGATATTCGGGCCCTGGCTACGGGAGTTTACTGGCTACGATTAGCGAATGAAAAGCTGATAAAGTTTGTGAAGCTTTAAGCGGGGTTGAATCGTTGAGGTGTTGTTTCCGTAGATTCAACAACCCGCTACTTTAATTTCTGGGGCGTTGGCGAGTTTCTTCGTGAATTACTTTGCTATTTTTAGCCTTACGGGCCTTTTTTTCGTCCGCTTTCTTTTGGTAAAACTCTACCCGTTCTTTGATCCCCAGATCTTTTTTATTCAGTTCCCGGTGGTAAGTAGTAATGATGAAATGTGCTTTGGATTCTGGATTGGAAATACCCAGATTTTGGATATAGTGCGATAATCGGGACCCTTCGTACATTCCCCAGTTATTACTAATCCACATAATCAAATATAATTTTTTCCCTGCCTCTTCTTCGGTCATTACCTGAAGTTGCTTTCGCGTCGGTTCGTCCATCAGTCGATTGAGTTGAGCGAAAGCATCGTAAAGATCTTTGGGAATATAGACACCATTGAGGCGACTCTTTAATATCCGTTTTTGATAAGCCTGTTCTGCCGGATCATCAACGGACGGAGCCCGCTGTGCATCCACCGTAGTAAATGTACAAATAAAAACCAATATTAAAAGCGCAAAAAATTTAGGCATTCTGTTTTATTTTCTCGTTCCGCAGCAAAATTTCTGCAATCCTAACGATACGTTGAACTGCAAATATTGTGACTATTCTGGTAATAAGTCAATATTTAAGAATATTTAACGCATAATTACTAGCTTTTTAACCACCTGTAATTCTTCGTTATTAATTTTCAGATAATAAATACCTGCTGATAACCCGGATATATCAACTACGACTCGTGTATTTAAATATGGCTGTTCCGCTATCTTTTTGACCACGGCTCCTCTTAGGTCAACCAGCGTCATGTCCAGTTTCTGTGGACTATCCAAATCAAAAGAAACGGTCAATTGATCCATCGCCGGATTTGGAAATATGCTAATCTGATTATTTACCACATCCGATTCGAGTCCAGTTGTCCCATCAAGTACCGTAATTTGCTGCGTGGTCGCACTAGTACAACCATCCGGACTAGTGACGACCAGCACCACCGGATAGATTCCAAAATCAGTAAAACTATGGCTGGGATTGACATCGGTGCTCGTGGTACCATCACCAAAATCCCAGAGATAAGATGCCCCTGCGACCGATATATTGGTAAAGAGTACAGACTGATTAATACCGATCGTATCATTACTTGCCGTGAAGGTCGCATCTGCAGTTCCCGCACCGTCTACCTCAACCGTTAGGGGTACCCGGCCACAAAGTTGTTGATATTCAATTTCCCAGTCAAAGAAATAGTAAAAATTATTATCACTAAAATCATTTCCTTTAATGCTCACTACCCCATCTATCGAATAAGGAAAAGAGGCATTCGCCAAAGCAGTTAGATGTTGTGGGCCAACAAGTCTGACAAAAAGTCGTTGATCTTCTCCCGCCGAAAAATTAAAATCCAGTTCAATTCGCTGCTCTCCGGCTTCGAGTGCTTCAAAAATTTTGGTACCTACAAAACCTCTTCGACCATTCTCAGCTCTGACCACAAGAAATCCAGCCTCCGGCATGTTGATTAAAACAGATTTTAAGGTAAATGGGGTAAATACGTCAAATACCAAACCACCCGTGGTCTGATCAGATGTAATCTCCGCTAATTGTTCGGGGTTTGGTCCAAGGAATTTTTGAATTTTTGCATCTACCCAAAAGGTGGTGTTTGTCGTCAAAGCGGGCGTCGTCCAGAGGGTTCCAGTGCCTAAAGGCATGCTGGTCGTTTCGTTGGCGTACCATTCCACCACTCCCGGTTCGTTTAGGTCAGCCGCTAAAACAACCTGTCCATTTTCGCAAATATTTCCGGTCGTTAACTGTTCAGGATTCAGTGGCTCCTCTTCGACGATAATTACTTGTTTTATCAACCGATTATTTAATGGTCTGGGATCGACTGTTCCATTGGGTGCCGAAACTTCCAGCGTAAGTTCATAGGTCCCCGCCTCAAGACCACTATCGGTCGCTTCAAACATAGCTCGTTCTCCACTATTCAGCGAACCAGTCCAGTTGGCCGTCCCCGTAAAGGTTTGTGCCCCCACCAATTGGTAAGTCACCGCAAATTCGGTCAGTAGCTCTTGTCCACCATTTTCAAATAAAAAACCAATACTAAAACCATCACTACAGAACGTTTGGGCGGCATCTATATCCAACAGCATCACATCATTTTCTACGCCACCAGGAACAGGTTCTATACCTTGTCCCACCAAATAATCATACGCAGCTTTTACATCAATAACCCCCATTCCGAAAGTATTGTCTTCGCCCGGTGCACCCAAATCCCGGCAACTAAAGTACAGCGCCAATAGAATATCTTCCCCCGTTAAAGTCGGAAACGCTTCTCTAAGCAACAATACCGCACCCGCCACGTGGGGCGACGCCATCGAGGTGCCGCTAAGATTATCATAAAAACCATTGGCCACCGAAGAGCGCACACTTACTCCTGGAGCTGAGACTTCCGGTTTGATTAATAAAGATTCTGTACCACCGCAGATGGACGGACCACGGCTAGAAAAATCAGCCGCAGGTAATGCTGGATTACTCCCTTGCAAAGCCGCTACGGTGAAACAATTTACTAAATTGACGTTGATATTTTGTGGTGCTAAAAGGGTTTGTACGCCCGGGCCATCATTTCCGGCCGCGAATACATTGGCAATCCCCGCCGCTTCCAGTGCTTCGAAAGTGGTAGAAAAAATACTATTACATTCTCCACCGTCGCTTCCTCCACCAAATCCCCAGGAATTGTTAATAACCGCAGGAACATCGTTGGTACTGGGATCATTATCCGGATCGAGGGACCATTGGTAGGTTTCGATAACACCTAGATTAGTACTTGCAAAACCACAACCAATTGGGGGTGCGGCGGTCCACATGCCATTAAAGGCCACCCCGATGGTATCATTAGTTAAGCGATCAAGTCCAAGAACGGTTCCGGCGACGTGGGTACCGTGATCGTCACAATCAAAAGGCTCGTCTCCGATACCAGACCAAACTTCTTCCAGCGGTTTATAGAGACCAAGATAATTATTTCTTAAAGCGGGATGATGGGGGCTGGTTCCGGTATCCATGATCAACGCGGTTAGTCCATAGCCCGTGTAACCAAGTTCCCACATGGCGGGTGCATTAATGGCTTGTAATCCAGTTTCGATGCCTTCCGGTTGTAAAAAAGGGCCCATTGCCCGTTCGTAGCCAATTGCTTTAACTGGTTTTTCAGCTTCGATGAGTTGAAGGTCCGAACGTAAAGAAAGTTCCTTTAGCACTTGGGTGTTTACCTCCATAAACAAAGCATTACTCACCCAAAAAGATTGTATGGTTTCCGTTTTTACGCCCGGATTGTTTTCCAAAAAACCCAATATTTCCCGTTGGGTTTGAGCCGCATTTTCTTTCAAAGTAGTAATAACCGTTGTAGAACGGTCGGCTAGCGAGGTATTATTATTATTAAAATTTTGTTTTAGAGCAATGAAATCAATCTGTTCTTCCAGTAGCAGAAAAACGCGATGGTGGGTCTCCGAATTATTCGAAATGACCGTTTGTAAATCAATGGTCAATTTATTCGGATCGTAATCCTGAGCAAAAAGCAAGTTGGTAAATAGTACCAGGCCGATAAGTAGGGTCCCTCTTAATTTCATTATTAAAAAATTGTAAGGAAGTTGTTTAAGAATGAAACAACTTCAAGTTAAAAATTGCGAAGCCTCAAAGTTAAGTACTTCGAGGCTTCGAAAGGTATTCTAAATTAAACTTGTCAAAGAATAACAAGTCTAAAGTTAGTCCATTTTTACGACTCGTCTTGTAGTCCTCGCATCATTTGCAATAAAAACAAGGTGATACACCCCGTTGTCCAGGTCGGTCATATCTATTTGCAAATTATTTCCACCAATCTGGTTACCGGTCAATTGACGAACCGTGCGTCCTAATAAATCTACCATTCGAATCTCCGTTAAAGGATTCTGGTAGTTAACTCCTAAATCTATATTTAATTTACCCGTTGTAGGATTGGGATATAAGTTAAGACTTGTTTCCAGCAACTGATCTTCCGTGTTGGTAGAAAGCGCAACCACTATTTCCTCACTGATCGTAACGGTACACCCCGTACCGTTAACGGCACTCAGGGTTACCAGGTAAGTTCCTTCTTCCTGATAAACATGCATTGGATTTTCTTCTGTACTGGTCGTTCCATCCCCAAAGTCCCAGGAATACTCTGTGGCATTTTCGGAAGTATTGGTAAAAGTCAATGTTTCTCCCGTAGCCGGTGTACTATTGGATACCGAGAATTCGACCGATGGGCCATCCGTTCCTCCAAATTCAACCGTTACAGGGATACGCCCACAAGCATAATTATATTCAAAATCCAAATCATAAAAGAAAAAATAATTGTCCAATGGATTGACCGGGTCGTTAGATCCAATAATCGACAACGCACCGCCTGCCGAGTAGGGAAAAGCCGGATTGGTGGTAAAGCGAAGTGGAGCACCCGCTGTTAGTTCCATGATATATCCATCTCCCGGTGGAATATCAGTTTCCCAAAGTATTTCCAATTCTCCAGTTGCAGAAGGATTTAATTGTCTCTGGACTAATGTCCCTCCATTCGGTCTGATTATTCTTACCAATCGAATCCCCGCTATATCCGCGTATACTTTTGTTGATTTCAGACGAATATCCTGTAATACGTTAAAGACGAGTCCTTGTCCCGGTTCGCTACCGGTTTGCACATCCGTAGCGTTGATATCCGTGATACCAGCTCTGCCGTTTAATATTGGTTCGAAATAAAAAATAAAAGGATTTGGCAAAGCAGGAGTTTCAAAATAAAGTCCACTGGTTAATGGTGATCCACCGGTCGGTTGAATAAACCATTCCGCATCAATAATACCAGGCGTGGTCAACTCAATGATTGCGCTGGAACCTGAACACGGGTTGCTAAGTTCTCCTCCGACGACAGATGCTTCGATTGGATCTATTTCAAAAATACTGATTGGAATCTGGTAAATATTATTAAGTGGACGCTGATCTTCTGTTCCGTTTGGTGTGTCTACGGTAACTCTGAAATTATAATTACCGTTCAGTCCGGTAACTTCCGGAATATCGATCATTGCCCGTTCTCCTTTTTCCAGAGCGCCCGTCCAGTTGATGGTACCCGCACCGGTCGTTGTTCCTCCCGATAAAAATCCGTACTCAATTATTGCGCTGGTCAAGGTGTTGTCTCCTCCGTTTTCAATCATTACTTCTGCGGCAAAAGCCCCCGAACCACATTCCTGATCAACCGCTTGAATATTGATTACCATCACATCCTCATCCCGTTGCGGATCAGTTGGTGTATTTCCCAATGCTACTAAGAAATTAAAAGCATCCAATAAGTTGATAATTCCCATTCCGTAGGTATTGTCTTCTCCTGGTTCGCCCAGATCATTGGCCGTTTGGTACAATGCCAATTTGATGGTTTCTCCGGGTAGTTCCGGAAAAGCTTCTTTTAATAAAACGATGGCTCCAGCTACGTGGGGTGCGGCCATTGAGGTACCGCTGGAATTTGTGTAGCCGGACAGACCATTGGAAGAACGAACTGTTACACCGGGAGCAGACACCTCCGGTTTAATTAATAGAGAACCCACTCCACCGCAGTCGGATGGTCCGCGACTGGAAAACCCAACGGCGGTCGTTGCATTTGGGTTTAACGCTGCCACCGAAAAACTGATTACTAAATCGTGATTGATATCCGAAGAAGTAGAAGTGGTACTGACTCCCGGGCCATCGTTTCCGGCCGCCCAGACGATAGCGATTCCGGCTGTTTCCACGGCATCTTGAGAGTTGGCTACGGCGCTGGTATTTTGACAACCTCCCAATCCACCAAAACTGTTATTGATCGCATCCGGCATATCGTTGATTGTATTCGGATCACCATCAGGGTCTATGGCAAATTGATAATTTTGAATCTGACTAAAGCGAGCCTCTTCGCAAGCTCCCGTAAGATTAGCCAAGGGAGCGGCCAACCATTTTGCGTTATGCGCTACGCCAATCGTATCGTTGTTTAAACGATCCAATCCACAGGTAGTCCCTGCTACGTGTGTTCCATGAAAAATCCCATTAATGGAACAATCGTTAGGACCAGCGGTGTTTCCTCCCGTGTAAGCAAATCGATCTTCGGCCACATAATAGCCCTGATAATTTAATCTTAAAGCAGGATGCACTCTTTCTGTCCCCGAATCCTGAATCATTACTCTTCTACCATAACCAGAGTAACCCATTTGCCATAGCTTGTCTGCTTTGATGGAACGCAATCCCAGTTCAGAACCATTTGGAGAAACTGGAGCCGCCGCACTCGTTTCTGGACTAAAAGGAATCTCAGGACTAATGTATTCCAGTTTACCTACGTCTCGTCGTAAGCTTATTTCTTTAATCTGCGGGATGGTCAGTTCTGCCTGAATTAAGTTGGTAATCCATAGCCCAACAATACGATCCGTATCAATATCAGGTAATTCGTAAAGGTATTCCAATAAAGGTCCCTGCGTACTGGCTGCCTTTTCCATTAATGCGGGAATAAGGATGCGACTTCTTTCGGCAAGGCTGGTTTTATTTTGATTAAAAGAAGCACGTAATCCAAGGACATCAACCTGATCTTCTAATAAGATATAAACCGGTAACGTTTCCGTGTCCGCTTCCAGCATTTGTTCCCACAGCGCCGGAGAAATTTTTTCGATATTTAATTCCTGAGCATAAGCCACAAGAGAAAAAACAAGGACGAAAAATAAAGTAATTGTTGTTCGCATAATAAATGGAGTTATCGATGAAAATTAATGAGACAGCCTCATTTAAGGATAAAAAAAAGAGACCAGATTTTTAATCCAGCCTCTATATTAATTTAGATATTATTTGTTAATCTTTACAATTCTTCGAACTACGGTACCTTCTTCTAATTGAAATAGTAAAAAGTAAGCACCATTTTCAAAGGACCGAAGATCTAACTGAATGTTATTGTTTCGGTAGTTGACCGGATCTTTAGACAACAGCAATTTTCCCGCTACATCAGAAACCTGGATACCAATTTTTTCTATGTCGGCAAAACTGAAGTTGATATTTAACATCCCGTTGGTTGGATTAGGGAAAACCTCAATATATTTTTCAGCTTCCAGGTCGTTGGTAGCCGTTGCCACGTCTATGGTAAGGGTAATTACTTCCGTGATACTACAGCCATTAGAAGTGATCACCGACTGAGCAACCGTATATTCTCCGGCCTCCGCATATACGTGATTTGGATTTTCAATCGTGCTTGTATTTCCATCACCGAAATCCCAGAAATAACTGGCACCAGTACTACCCGTATTATTAAATGTAACGGTGGATGCGGCTACTGGATTGGGGGTAACGACATTGATTCCAGCCGTCAGGCCTTCGGAAGAACCGCCAAAACTGACTTCGACCGGAATACGACCACAAGGATTGGTAAAAGCAATGTCCCAATCGTAAAAGTATTCGTAATTATCAGTAATATTTGTAGAATTATTTAGAAAAATTGCTCCTCCAATGCTATAAGGAAAGTCAACGTTCGCTCCAGTTCCAGTTGCGATATTACTACCTACCGTACGCAAAATTTGATAATTTAAACCAACGGGAAGTTCCTCATTCCAATTGAGGGTATTTTCTCCCGGAGCCAAATTACGATTCAAGGTAATGGCGTTATCGAGACCACCTCCACGAATTTGGAATAGATTCAGTCCACCCGTTTCAGAAAACACCTTTACGGAACGCAAAGTAGTAGGAGCCAAAACATCAAACGAAATACCACCGTTGGCATTTGTATACTCAAAATCCGTTGCTTCCAATTCTTCGATTCCTCCGTTCTCACTTTCAAAAGCAACATCAGCGTAAAAAGTAAAAGCGTTAGGAACCGCAGGAGTTTCGAAGAATAATCCAGTACCAACTACCGTACTTGCCGTTGGTGAAACATACCAGGTAGCATCCACTGCAGTTTCAGAATCAATACTGACAAAAGCCGGCGTACTAGCACAAGGGTTTTCCGTGGCACCCAAGCGGTTTATAGCGATCGGATCATTTTCAATTATCTCAATAGGACGTTCCAAACGATTATTAAAAGGCTTTAAGTCCGTTCCATTATTAGGGTTATTTAAAGTTACCACAACTCTCAATCCTCCTCTGAATTCTGTTCTTTCCGGAATGGCAATGGTAGCTCGTTCGTTGATGGCCAGGTTTCCGGTCCAGTTAATGGTTTCCGAATCCAAGATCACGTCATTTTTTATGTAATCAACAATCAATTCAACGTTGGTCAGGTTATCCTGTCCACCATTTTCAAAAGTAACTAATGCCGAGTACGTACCGTCTCCGCAAATTTGCTCCTGATCATTTAATTCGACCATTATTGCGTCACGATTTACGTTCGGATCAACGGGTACATTACCCTGATCGACCAAATAATCAAATGCAGCCAAACAGTTTATCAAACCATTTCCATAAGAATTATCTTCTCCGGCAGCCCCCAGATCTGTAGCAGATAAATAAAGTGCCAAATTGATTTCCTCCCCGCTTAGCATTGGGAATGCCTCTTTTAATAACGCAACGGCACCCGCTACGTAAGGAGCGGCGAAAGAAGTACCATTCTGACTAGAGTAATTCCCGTTCAGGTCAGAGCTTCGTACACTTACACCGTGCGCCACTACTTCGGGCTTAATATCGATGGAACCACTACCAGCGCACTGCGAAGGCCCACGACTGGAAAATCCAGCGACGGAATTGTTGTTAATTTGTACGGCACCAACGGAGAAGCTATTTACCAAATCCAGATTGATGGCTCCTTGCGAGTTAATCGTCGTAGCACCGGGACCATCGTTACCAGCGGCCCAAACGACTGAAATCCCTGCTGCGACCATTGCATTTTGAGCAGCAGATTCTGCACCGTTATTAATACAACCATTGGAGCTTCCCCAGGAGTTATTTAAAACATCCGGAATATCATCAGTAGTGTTGGAATTGTTATCAGGATCTAATGCGTATTGAAAATTTTGAACAGCGAAAAGCGAAGCATCTGAACAAGCACCAATTAGTCCAGCATGAGCACCACCAATCCATCGGGCATTGAAGGCTACTCCAATGGTATCATTAGTGATTCGATCTAAACCGATCATATTTCCGGTTACTCTAGTTCCGTGACCATCACAATCTGTTGATCCTTCAGTAGCGGTTCCTGTATTGGATTGTCCTTCCGAAAAATAAATTCCCTGGTATTTCCCGACCAGACTGGGGTGCAACCAATCTACGCCACTATCTACCGTCATCACAATACTTCCAGCACCGGTGTATCCCATTTCCCATAGCTTGTGAGCGTTCATCTGTGTAAGACCTGGCTCCCGACCGTTTGGTACTGGAGGAGCAGCTACGGCTTCACCTGCATCTGCGTAACGAGCTGGAACGATCAATTCAAGTTTTCCAACATCTTGGCGTAAACTAAGGCGTTTGATCGTTGCCATATTTACCCTGGCTTGAATTACATTGGTAACCCAGAGTGGCTGAATGCCGTGTCTATCCACTAATGGTTCATTCGCCAGAAAGTCCAGTAATGGCTGCTGAGTAGCAGCGGCCTTAGCTTTTAGACTCGTCACCACTTGCACAGCACGATCATGAAGTGGGGTTTTATTATTAACAAAATCTAGGCGCATTCCAAGAACATCTACCTGATCTTTGAGTAAAATGTACACTGGGGATAACTCATCCGGCGCATCAGTGATTTTATCCCATAGTACTGGGCTAATCTTGTCAAGATTTACGTCCTGGGCGGAGGCACCGAGGAAAGTCAACAATAAAAAAAAGCTAAAAATAGAACGCATTTGTTGAGTATTTTATATTAAAAAAATTAGATATTTAAGTTATTTCAGCATAATAATCTATAATAGGGACACCTAATTAGTAATTGTCCCCTATGAAATTAGTTCATTTTTGCTATTTTACGTATAATCTCCTGATTGTCAACGAAGCAACGGATATAATATACCCCTGCAGGATAGTTTTCCAAACTTAACTCCGTTTCGAGGATTTGGGTAAAATTATGAGTACTTCTTTGTAATTCTTTACCGTAGATATCCATCACTAAAATTTCCACCTCACGAACATTTGAGGTGCGGATTTGTAAATTCACCAGATTATGGGCTGGATTAGGAAATACGGATATATTTACCCCGTCCACTTCATCGATCACATTGGATAATTCGGATACTTCGAGGTCAATAATTTTAGTATCTCCACAACCTTCCGAATTGACCGCAATTAATTTAACTTCATAATTTCCAACCTCGGTATAGATATACGTAGGTGTGGCTTCGTTGCTCGTATTTCCATCACCAAAATCCCAAATATATTCTTCACCGTTAACGGATAAATTTTCAAAAGTTACCATGCCTCCATCGCTTAAATTCACTGGATTTTGGGAAGGACTAAAATTGGCGTCCGGAGTTTCGGTTGTACTCTGGTATTGGGCGATGACGGGCACCCGTCCACATACTTGATTATATTCTACCACCAGATCATAAAAATAAAAATATTCAGCTGTAGGGTTTAACTGATCGGTAGAAGATTTAATCGTCATGGCACTTCCTACCGTGTAAGGATAATCAGCATCGGGCTGTTGTGTCATATCATTCCCCGTTAGTAAAAGCTTATAATCTACTCCGGGCGTAAGTTCCAGGTCTAAATCTACCACATTTTCACCAAGTTCGAGACTGTTCAGGTTTATCTGATCCAACACCGAATTATCTCCTCTACGGATGGTCATTAGACGAGGACCAAGATTTTCGGCAAATACAGTTACGGAGCGCAAGATAATATCCTGATGGACATCAAAAACCATCCCCTGACCGTTTACCGTTCCGGGAGGGGTGGTACTATTAACGGAAGGAGTTATTTCTCCAAAACTTTCGGCCAGCGTAGCTTCGATATAAAAAGTAAAGGCCGCATTTGAGGGAGGTAATAATAATCTATCTCCAGTAAACGACGGATTGTTTGCCCCTTCCGAAAAGTACCATCTTATTTCGGTAGCATCCGGTGCGTCAACGACCAGCTCTGCACTACTACCAGAACAAGGAGCTACATCGGAGGCAAAACTAGCGGTGAGGGGTGTCTGATTAGAAACCAATACAGAGCGACTACCACTCGAAATATAATCACGGCTGTCAGGCTGTCCGTTGGGGTTTGCCACCATAGCGGTTAAATCAAAGACCCCTTCGGGAGCATCCGTAAGCGTTACGGGAATAGTATGGCGTTCGCCCGGTGCCAGATCGCCCGTCCAGGGGATGGTCATATTCAGCACCGAGTTACCCGACAGATCAAATAGATCGTAGGTAATATCTGCCGAAGTTAAGTTGTTATTACCAGCATTTTCAAAAATAATATCAAAAGCTAATAATCCATTACAGTTTCTTTCTTCCGCCATAATATCAATGAACATGATATCATTCTCTACACCGGGTACCACTGGCACATTGCCCTCCTCCACTAAATAATTGAAGGCGGCAAAAACGTCGATCATCCCCATACCGTAGGTGTTGTCTTCTCCAACAGCCCCCAAATCCTGGCAGGTAAAATAAAGTGCTAGTTTTATTTCTGTTCCAGTTAAAGTAGGAAACGCTTCTTTTAAAAGTACCACCGCACCCGCTACGTGAGGAGCGGCCATAGAAGTACCAGATTTAGTTCCGTAAGCTCCGTCCAATTCACAGGAACGTACATTCTGACCGGGACCAGATACTTCTGGCTTTATTTCCAAAGATCCCTGTCCACCACAGATTGACGGTCCACGGCTAGAAAATCCCGCTACGGGAAAATTGAGGTTATTGCCATTGACGGCCGCTACGGTAAAGGCATTGACCAGATTGGTATTGATATTTTTAGGGGAGGTTATCGTACTGGCGCTGGGACCTTCGTTGCCCGCAGAAAAGATGGTCGCAATTCCTGCTGCTTCCAGTGCATTGAGAATATTCACATAAGCGCCATTGCACTCTCCCTGAGCGCCTGGATCCCACCAACTGTTGTTAATTGCATCGGGCATGTCCGCAATCGTAGTTGGGTCACCATCCGGATCAATGGCCCATTGAAAGGCGGCAATATTTCCAGCTGTACCACTACCACATAACACATTACTACCCACCCAGTTTGCATTAAAAGCTACTCCGATGGTATCGTCTGTTACCCGATCTATTCCCACCATAGTACCCAAGGTATGAACTCCGTGGTCTCCACAATTGCTAACATTTGTATTACTAGAATTATTGGCATCAAACCATCCTAATTCGGGAGTGGTAAAATTACCTCGCCAGTTGTGAATAATGGCTGGGTGTTCCGGATCAATTCCGGTATCGGCGCTCATGGCCAGACGTCCGTATCCCGTGTATCCCATTTGCCAGAGTTTATCGGCTCTGATGGCGTTGAGTCCGGGTTCTGAAAAACCGGGAGCTACGGGAGGAGCGGCGGATTCTTTAAAGGATTCCAAGGCCAACTCTGCATCAATATCTATCCACTCAATATCTGGCCGGTGACTAAGACGGGCGATTAATTCGGGCGTTGTTTCCAGGGCGAGTAAATTGGCAATCCAGAAGGATTTCAGCGAATTCTCCGTAATTCCTTGCTGATCCGCTAACCAATCAATCAGGGGTCGCTGCGTGCTGGCTGCTTTTTCTTTTAAGGCAGTAATAACGGTGACCGTTCGTTCTTTCAGAGACGTTTTATTTTCGTAAAAACCTAGATCCATTCTTTCGACGTCTACCTGATCTGCTAATTTTATAATTATTTTATGGGTAGGTTGATCTGTATTATTCAGTACATCCTGTAACCTGTTGGAGAGAATATATTCGTTAAATTGTTGGGCGGAAGCCCCGGTCATCACGAAGAGGGTGATAAATATTGTTAGTAAAAATGAATTGGAAAAGTTGAGGTTGGGCATAATTAAGTTAGTTATTTCTAAAGAAGGTTTAAATTCGCATCATTTAAATAATCTATCAAAAAGTGAAACGAATTATTGAAATAATGTTAGTTGAAGTGTGCCTGTATCTCCTTTTGTGGTTGTGGAATGAGCAGGTCGCTCTTATCCTCAGTGCCATCATTTCAGGAATATCATTGATTGTTTTAGTAGTCTCCATAATAGTTGAGTGGGTGGAGCCCTCAAAGGTACCAAAAAGCTTTTTTATATTTATGATTATTTCCATATTCGTCCCCCTTTTGACAGGTGGCGGATATTATTTGCTGTTTCTGTAAACATTTTTTTAGATATTAATGATTCTTCCCCGGTTTTTGTCTAATAGGTGTGGAGGGATGTGTGCTTTAATTTCCTCAAAAAGGAGATTAATCAGCCGTTTTTTGATAAAACTGCGATGGGTAATCAAGCTTACCTCGCGCATGGGTTCGGGGATTTGAAAGGGTTTTAGATATTTTTTTCTGGAAGATTCCATATCAATAGTAGATAATTCTGGTAAAAAAGTGTATCCAAACTGTTTTTCAACAATTCGTTTGAGGGTTTCCAGACTACCGCTTTCAAATCTTAACCGGGCGTTTTCCATTTTCTTTTCTCCACAAATATTGAGCGTTTGGGAACGAAAGCAGTGTCCTTCCTGTAGTAACCACATCTCACTGATATCCAGTTCTTTAAGATTAATTTGTTCTTTGGTGAAAAGCGGATGTTTGGTCGACATATAAATAAAAAATTTCTCGTAAAACATTGGGAATTCGACAATCGCCTTTTCGTTGAGTGGGGTTACTAAAATTCCGACATCGAGTCGATCGTCTTTCAGTTTTCTGATGATTTCATCTGTAAGAATTTCTTCTACTACCAGCGTTACTTCAGGATATTTTTCAATAAATTTGGTAATAAAAAGCGGTAAAAGATAAGGGCTTAGGGTGGGAATAATTCCCACGTGCAGTTCTCCCTTGATTTCGTCTTTTTGATTTTGAATAATTTCCGGTATTCGTTCTGCCTCTTGTAAAATTATTCTCGCCTGGTTAATCACCTGAATACCCATTTCAGTGGTCATCACCGGTTTTTTACTACGATCAAATAGCAGAACATTAAGTTCCTCTTCCACTTTTTTGATTTGCATACTCAGGGTGGGTTGGGTCACAAAACAGCTTTGGGCAGCTTTTGCAAAACTTCGGTAGGTATCAACGGCTACGAGGTATTCTAATTGGGTAAGTGTCATTGCTTCTTACTATTTTCCGCAAAATAGTATTTAATGATGATATTCACAATTTAATTGACAAAAACTATGCAATATTCAGCGGACCTTTTAGCGCTTTTGCGAGCATAAAAGCCAGGAAGCCTTCATCCCGATTTAGCACACCGAGTCGATTATTGGTGAGGTGAACGAAATCTCCTAGTATATTCCAACGCTTAGATTCGTAAGATTTATCAGATTCCAAATTATTTATCTCCCAATTTAACAAGCCGGATTTTTCCAATAATTGGAGATTGGAATACACTGCCTGATTGATGGATAGCCAGTTTTTCAAAGACGGAGAATCGCTTCCCTCAGAACTTTTTCCCAGCTGCTCCCAAATCCTCTGGATATAGGGAAGAACAACTTCCTTTTGGACCGAATAAGCATTTTGAAATTGGTCAAATATTTTCGTGCGTTCTTCGGCACTACCTTCTTCGGAGATCGCTCGGGGCAACCAATCCTGACAAATTTTTTCAAAAAAAATAGCTGCTGTATCCGGTGTCATATTTATGGCAAATACAAATTCCAGGTGATGTTTTATGGCGGCACCCAAAGCATGATCGTAAGACCAGTTCTTCGTCTCTACTAATTCGTCCAATACCATTTGTGAAGACGCGAAAAACTGCAATTCCGCCAGCGCAAGCCCGTTTAAACCACCGTACCGACTTACCTCCGGTTGGTATTCTTCCACATAAATTTGATTATTGTTTCGCCAGGATTCTGCCACTTTCTTTTCTTCCATCTCGGGCATCAAAAACAATTTAGAAGGATTTTTTAAAATAAAATTACTGATTTCCTCATGAACCGCTTTAGTAATAATGGCCTCGTCTATCTCTGCTTCTTTTTTTAGCCGTAGTCGAATATGTGGACCCCGTTCCCAATACCGAATAAAAAAATATTGGGTAATCAAACCGTCTCCAACCAGCTTTTTCACCAACGGACGAATGGCTCCGGTCAGCAGTGGCTCCCAGGGTTCTGCGTAGTAGATGTGGAAGCTGAGGTATTGGTTGTTAGGCATTTTTTGTTTGTTGGATCGCTGCGCTTGTTGAGGCGTTTAGTTGTTTAGTAACTTAATATTTTTATTTTTTTAATTAAACTTGTTATATGTTAGTCGCCAAATGAGATGCCCATTGATCTGGCCGTGTTTATCAGATAATGATCCGGATCCAATACTTTATATTTACTGATGGCTTTTTTGAGGGTGACGCTGGTCATTTTATTATTAACGTAAGCGACCATTTTTCCAAACTCCTCATTAGCGATTAACTCAAAGGCTTTTACGCCCATGGCCGATGCCAGC
>CALLLR010000168.1 GCA_938008185.1 uncultured Saprospiraceae bacterium | reverse complement strand
CTTAGGGGAGACTATTTTTTTATCAAACAATGCGCGCAGAAGGAGGATAGCCGTAGCTACCCGACTGATAAGCAAAGAAGTATGATGAAAAAAGAGACCGCATAAGGTGTCGGTTATTTAGTTCCCGAGGCACTAGCTATTACCCACTTACAAAACTAACGTGGTGGATGCCAGGAGGATAAGTTTTGCCCAAGGCCTCCAGAATCATTTGATAATGGGAAGAATCCCGTTTAAAATCCAGTCGTTCCACGTCGATCACTAAAATTGGAATATTTCCTTCTGTGCGAAAATATTCGAAATAGGTATTTTGGATATTCTGAAGATAGCTACCCGAAATATCCTGTTCGTATTCCCGTCCACGCTTTTTTATGTTTTCCAGTAAAACATCCACGGGGCGGTGCAAAAATACCAGTAAATCAGGTTTTGGGAAAGTAGCGTTGAGGATGTTAAATAACCTCTGGAAAAGTCGGTATTCTTCGGTGTTTAGATTGTTTTTGGCGAATAGAAGGGTTTTAATAAAAAAATAATCCGCTACGATAAAATCCTGAAACAAGCTTCCCTGGCCTACGTTTTCTTGTAGTTGCTTTTGTCTTTCGGTCATAAAAAACAATTCAACGGGAAAAGCGTAGCGTTCCGGATTTTCGTAAAAAAAAGGAAGAAAAGGATTATCCGCAAATTGTTCCAGAATTAATCGACAATTATAGCTTTCTAAAAGCTGATGACAAAGGGTCGTTTTTCCAGCACCGATATTACCTTCAATGGCAATGTACTGATATGGGATACTGGGTGTTTGACTCATAATATTATATTCTTTAATAGTCTGACTGGTAGGCAGGTGATTTTGTCTCGCGGTTAATATAATATAATCGGACAAAGGCTAATTGGGATCAGGTGCTTCCATCAAATAGACTTCTCCTTTATCTCGGCACCGCAAATATAATTCTTCAACAGACAAATTAAAAACAGGATGGATAAAATCCCCAAAAATTTCCATGGTAGGGATTAATACAAAGTTTCGAAAGGAAATCTGAGGGTGAGGCAGTGTCAAGTCGGGTGTATTTAAAATCACTGCTTCATAAAATAACAGATCAATATCAATCAGTCGGGGGCCCCATCTTTTCTCCCGTATCCTGCCCATCTTTTCTTCAATACTCAAAATAGTGTTCAATACTTCACTGGGCGTCAATTTAGTGACAGCCAGGATAGATTGATTCAGAAAGTCAGGTTGTGCGGTTTCGCCCCAGGCTTCAGTTTGGTATATGGAGGACTGATCGTCAATTTTACCAACCTTTTCCGCAATCTGCCGGGTAGCCCTCCTAAGATTTTCACGCCGATCGCCCATATTAGAACCAAGGTGCAGACAAATTTGATGATTCAATAATCTATGTTTTTTGTTGCCTTAGCAGTGCGTTAAAAGATACTGATCAATTTACAATTGATTAGAAAATCAGCATCTAAGTATACAAATTAGTCCAATTGATTAGACATATTCCCATTCCCTAAGCTACAATCTAATTGAGCCTTTTCAAATCCCTGATTTTTGAGTAACTCCAGCAAAATCTGAGCTTCTTGGCACTCCCGAAAGTTACCAATCCAAACCTGGTAATAGGATTGCTGGCTGATTTCAATAAGTTTAATCCTTAAACGTTCTTTTGGAAACTTAAGTTTTACAGCCTCAACGGTTGCACGAATAGAGTGATCATCAATAGATATTTGATCTAAAAGGATTTGGATAGCCGAATTCTTATGGTATAATCCAGCAGGAATAGCGGGGGCGAATTTATGATTTTGGGGCACAATAGCTGTTAATATAATTGGGTCGGGTGCATTTGGCCAGATCCCATTTTTTATAAAAAACAGTACCTCCTCCAAAATGACGAGTAGTTCCGTGGAACTTATACAAGTTTCTACTTGTTTGATTAAAGTGCCGTGGTTATCGAAAAAAAGAAGGGTAGGGGTGTTTACAATTTGAAAATTACTAGCCCAAGTTTTTCCGACTGCAGTCGAAAGGTCCACTTTGATCGGATAAAAGGAGTTTTTCAAAATCTTTCGAACTTTGCGATCATTGAAGGTTGCCTTTTCCATGGCAATACAGCAGGGGGAAGTAGATTTCGCCGCGTAGGACAACAATAATTTTTGGTTGGATTTGGCACTATCCATGGCATGATGAAAAGAATCACTGCTTTTAAAAATATCATTCCCCAATAAAGCAACGGTACTTGACAGCATGACAAAGAATAGAGCAATGCTCAGTTTTGACATATGGTTTTTTAAGTGTATTTGTGTATGGGTTTTTTGGGGGAATCTAAAGGATTAACGCAGACAAAGTTAAAATTATTTTTGAATTTCCCAAAGCTGGTAATTAGGGATTTATTTATATTTTTGCCGAAAGTAAACTAATAAGATGGTATTTGACATTCAGGCCCACGAACGGGAAATTTTTATGATGATCGAACAGGCTGCTTCCAGCCTGCAGATGCCTACTTACGTGGTGGGTGGTTATGTACGGGATCGTTTACTGGGAAAACCCTCCAAGGATATGGATATTGTATGTGTTGGCAGCGGTATTCAACTGGCCCGGGAAATCGCGGCGAGGCTACGGCCGATTCCTAGAGTGGTGGTTTATCAGCGTTTTGGAACGGCGATGTTGAAACATAAAGATCTCGAAATTGAGTTTGTTGGAGCCCGGAAAGAAAGTTATCGAGCCGATTCCCGAAAACCCACTGTGGAAAACGGATCACTGGAGGATGACCAAAATCGTCGCGATTTTACCATCAATGCCTTAGCGGTAAGTCTCAACCCTGAATCATTTGGGGAGATCATTGATCCTTTCGGAGGGCTTCACCATCTAGAGCAAAAGTTAATCAAGACTCCCCTGGCACCAGATCGGACTTTTTCGGATGATCCACTCAGGATGATGCGTGGTATCCGCTTTTCATCCCAATTGAAATTTAGAATCGAAAAGGAAACCCTCGATAGTATTGCCAGAAACAAGAACCGGCTAAAGATCGTCTCGGCGGAGCGAATTACCACGGAAATTAATAAAATATTATTGAGTCCGAAACCTTCTATTGGATTTAAATTATTGTTTGATACGGGTTTACTAAAAGTTTTCTTCCCGGAGATGGCTGCCCTACACGGAGTGGAAACCAGAAATGGTCTTTCTCACAAAGATAATTTTTACCATACCCTGGAAGTGATAGACAATTTGAGCCGAAAGACAGATAACCTCTGGTTACGTTGGGCTGCCGTGCTGCACGATATTGCCAAACCACCCACCAAGCGTTTTGAAAAGGGGCAGGGTTGGACCTTTCACGGACACGAAGCGTTAGGTGCTTCCTGGATACCCAGAATTTTTCGCCGGATGCGATTGCCGCTGGATAGCCAGATGAAATACGTCCAGAAATTGGTTCGGTTACATTTACGTCCCATTAGTCTTACCAAAGAAAATATTACAGATTCTGCCCTGCGTCGTTTGTTATTTGATGCCGGTGAAGATATCGAAGATTTGATGATGCTATGCGAAGCAGATATCACCAGTAAAAACCCTAAAAAGGTTCGTAAATATCTGGAAAATTATGAGATGGTGCGTATCCAGTTGCGTGAGCTGGAAAACAAAGACCGAATTCGTAACTGGCAACCTCCAATTACGGGCGAAGTGATCATGAGCACCTTTAATCTCAAGCCTTCCCGTGAAGTAGGGTTGGTGAAAATGGCGATTCGGGAAGCTATTCTGGATGGTCAGATCAGCAATGATTATGATCAGGCGTATGCGTTTATGCTAAAAAAAGGAGAAGAATTGGGCCTTGAAGTGGTGTCATAGACTTAATATAGGCATTTTTTCAATAACGATTCAATCCCAGTTCTTATTCCAAACTGCGAAATTCTTAATTCATTGGTGGACAAACGGGCCAACCTCGACGTTATATTACAGAGCAGCTTATTGGTTAAAAAAGTTTTATAAAAAGTATAAGATATGAATAAATTGTTGATTGGATTACTTACTTTGGTATTGATCTTTGGTTGTAAGGATGATGAACCACGTGATCCGGAATTGGTGATTGCTGACTATATTGCCAAGGAGGGACTAAATGTTACGACCACTGCATCTGGTCTACGGTACGAATTTCAGGAAGAAGGTACGGGCGATTTGCCTGTTTCAAATTCTATCTTGTCTCTTACGTTCACCCAAAAATTACCTGATGGAGAAATTTTAAGTGTTGGTACCACTCCTTCCGATAATTATATTACCAATCAGATTGCTGGCTTGCAGGAAGGCCTTAGATTGATGAAAGCAGGGAGTAAAGCAACTTTTATTATTCCACCCAATATTGGTTTTGGCAATCTAAGGGTCGGAGATGTTCCCGCAAATAGTGTGCTTATTTACGAAATTGAAGTGCAGGCCATATCAAATCGAATACAAGACGAAATTGACCAATATATTGAAGACAATAGCTTGTCTGTCTCTGAAACGCCCGAAGGTTTGTTTTATGTGCTTGGCGAAGAAGGTGGTTCAGACAGACCGGACATTAATTCCTTTGTTGAAATTAATTACGTCGGAAGATTAACGAATGGGGAGATTTTTGATCAAACGCAGGACACGCCAGCCATCTTTGCACTTAAGAACTTAATCCGTGGCTGGCAAATCGGTATTCCACTGATGGGACGAGGTGGAGAAGGGATTTTAATTATCCCGCCACAATTAGCGTATGGCCGGGATGGTCGAACGGGAATTCCTGGCAATGCAGTATTAATCTTTGATATTGAGTTATTGGACTTTTAGAAAAAATGCAGATGAAATCTTTAATTTTTATTTCTAATCATTTTCTGCTTTAGTTGTTCGAAGGAACCATTATTGAGCAATCAGGCTCGTCATGATTTATGATTGTTGCACTATGGAGCAAATTTGCCAATTGTGGTAGAAGAAAATACATATTGATCTTTACCAAAAAGCCGACAATCTGGTGGAGGAATATAAATCACTAAATATTTTTTTTACGGTAAGGATCATGAACAATAGATTTGCAATATTTTTATTTTTAAGTTTTATATTTTTTTTTCACTGGAGTTGTAAAAATACCAATTCTTCAAAAAAAAATAATACCTACCTGCACCTCTCACATACCCGTACGGAAGCGGACGATACGATTGATAGCCTAACCTTAGACATTGATTTTACAAAATTTGAAATGCTGTGGTTAGGAGGAGACCTGACTTATTATACCTCAAAAAAAGAAGCGACGCTACGCTACGCAGATTCCGTTTATGATCTCGGTAATTTGAATACCTTGTGGTCACTCGGGAACCACGATTATGCGGACAAAAGCCTGGTTCAGAAATTTACCAAACGGCCACCGTATTACGCCTGCCATAAAGATGGAATTACCTATATGGTTTTAGACACCCAGGATAGCTTGAGTAATATTACTGGGAAACAAAAGGTCTTTTTTGATAAGGTCACTGATACGCTGACCGCTTCTTCTCATCTGGTTATCTTACACCATAAACTCATTTGGCTTTACGGTAATCCGGATTTGGAGGCAAAAATCCCCACGGTTTCTAACGCTGGATTAGGTGACTGTTTTGTTTGTTTAAATCCGAATAATTTTTATGCTGATCTCTATCCTGAGTTGGTGAAAATTAGACAAAAAGGTATTGAAGTATTGTGTGTCGCCGGAGATATTGGTACCAAAATAAAAGAATTTGAATTTCAAACACCCGAGGGAATTCACTTGCTGGCCTCCGGAATCGAAAGTGGCGAAACTGGAAATAAAGCATTGGTTTTTAAACATGAGGTAGCCGCTCGAAGGCTGACCTGGAGATATAGGTTGATTTCGGAGTTGTGAATAAATAATATGATCGTTTAGGAAAGCTCCGTTGAGGACAATGGAACCATCCTGATTTTCTCTGATAGATTGC
The DNA here is from genome assembly GCA_938008185.1 of uncultured Saprospiraceae bacterium. Lineage (GTDB taxonomy): Bacteria > Bacteroidota > Bacteroidia > Chitinophagales > Saprospiraceae > JALZUU01. The sequence goes on along the minus strand of CALLLR010000168.1, from coordinate 21,118 downwards.
TCATTGTTAAAAAAAGTTAATAACTTCTGGTCATCAAAAGGTTTAATTCGGAGTCATACCAGCTGAGGATTACCTCGTTGTCAGGACTTTAAGTGAGCAAAATTCTAACATTCTCTAAAACAAGCATTCCGGTTGGGATTTCCGTTGGGAGGATTGTTCATTATGTTTTTCTTTTATACAAGAATAATCCACCCGACAGAACAATAACCTGTTTTTGTGTATTTTTGGGAATGTACCAAACCACTCCCTAAAACAATGTCGGAATCCACCTCCTCCAGAAGAAAATTTATCAAGCAATTAAGTCTTTCCACAATGGCAATACCCTTTGCCTCTACCAGACTGCTTTCGTGTACTCCAGAACCAATGACGGAAGACTTAGAAGTACACCTATTCTCCAAACACTTACAGTTTTTAGATGTAAAAACTGCTGCTCAAAGAGCCGCCGAGATGGGATTTCAGGGCCTTGATTTAACCGTCCGACCCAAGGGTCACGTTCTCCCCGAAAACGTAATTACTGATTTGCCAAAAGCATTGTTGAATATTAAAGCTGCGGGTTCCACTTGCCGGATGATTACGACCACCGTCGAAGATGCGACGAATCCCGTGGACATCGACGTCCTCAAAACTGCGGGGGATGCTGGCATTGAATTTTACCGCTGTAACTGGTTTAAGTACCGACCGGATGTCTCTCTCAAAGCCTCGCTCGATTATTATCAAAAGAAGATTCAGGAACTAGGCGTTCTGAACAAAACCCATAATGTCATTGGCTGTTACCAGAACCACTCGGGACTGAAAGTGGGTGCTTCTGTTTGGGAAGTTAAAAAGATTTTAGGAACGGTTGACCCGGCGTACTTCGGTGCCCAGTACGATATTCGGCACGCTGTCGCCGAAGGTGGAAATTCCTGGCCCAACGGGGTCCAGCTGCTCCAGCCAGCCATCAAAACCATCGTCCTCAAGGATTTTATCTGGGGCAAAGTTGACGATAAATGGAAGATCGTTAACGTTCCGATTGGCGAAGGGATGGTCGACTTTCCTGCCTATTTCAAACAGTTGAAAAGTTTGGGGATTCGGGTTCCCGTGAGTATGCACGTGGAATATCCGTTGGGTGGAGCGGAGAAGGGGAAGCGGGAGATTACGGTGGATGAGGAAGTAGTGTATCTGGCGATGCGGCAGGATTTGGGGCGGATTCGGGAGATGTGGGGAGCGGCTTAGAAAGGGAAGTTTGAAATTTTTTTAGGGTGAATAAAGCTAAAATTTATTTGGAAAATATAGAATTTTATCCTTTTGTAAATAATTTGGGAGTATTCAAACAACTTCAACTTCAAAAATGAAAAAAACAATTTTTGAGATAAATAAAATGGATTGTCCTTCGGAAGAAAATTTAATCCGAATGAAGCTGGACGGAATATCAGCCATCAAGAACCTTGATTTTGATCTTGTTAAACGAAAGTTGACTGTTTTTCACATCGGGCAAACGGACAAAATTGAACAAGCTATTCTTGATCTGAAACTAGGCGGAAAAAGAATCTCAACTGCCGAAACGGAGCAAACAAAATTTGCGGAAAATACCCACCAGAGGAAGTTGCTCTGGACCGTTCTGGCCATCAATTTTATTTTTTTTATTATTGAAATAACCACCGGACTTATCTCAAAATCAATGGGATTGGTTGCTGATAGCCTGGATATGCTGGCCGATAGTTTTGTCTATGGGATAAGTTTATTTGCGGTAGGAGGAACGGTAGCAAAGAAGAAATATATTGCAAAATTAGCCGGTTATTTTCAAATAATTTTAGCGGTCACCGGATTTATAGAAGTATTGAGAAGATTTTTTAGCGATACGAAAATTCCTGACTTTTCCACCATGATTATTATTTCAGTTTTTGCCCTGGTAGCCAATGGCTTTTGTCTTTATTTATTACAAAAGTCAAAAAGTAAAGAGGAGGCACATATGAAAGCGAGTATGATTTTTACTTCCAACGATGTGCTGATTAATTTGGGCGTTATCCTTGCCGGAATAATGGTCAATTGGTTTCATTCTAATAAACCGGATTTAATTATCGGAACCATTGTTTTTATTTTGGTTATTCAAGGCGCCTTTCGGATTTTAAAATTGAGTAAATAATTAGGTGGGATGTGCGGATTGATGGATGTGCGGATTTTTTGATTCGTAGATGTGCGGATTTTGAATTTTGGGGAGTGTCCCCTAAAGTGTGTCAGCGCGGAGGCTTTCCTTCAGGCCTGCCTCCCGAATCAGAGAGGAACACAAGGTGCGGGATGCCTGAGCTAATGATAATTAGCGAACCCGTAGGGATGGGAGGCCACACACTTGGCTGTACAGTCCCTCATTCTCTTTCCCTAAAATATCTCTCCCAAAAAATCTAATGTTCCCTCCGGCCAGGTAGTTGTGCCCAAAGCTTTTACTAGAAGGGTGCTCTGTAAATGCTGATTTTTTACTCCCAGGGTTTGATGATCGCTAATAAAAAGCCAGCGGCAATATTGGTGATGGCGTTGATATCCGTTATTTAAATAGAAGGGGTGATCCGTTGCGGTAAGCAGCATAAAATCAATATTGTTTTCGCGGCCTAATTTTTCTAGTTGGCGAAGTAAGTCGGAGGCCAACTCTTGTCCACGAAATTGGGCAGCCACACAAATATCTACGACTCCAAAAATGGAAAATGGTTTTTGATCGATGGAAATTACCCGGTGTTCGACTGCCAGATGGCCAACCAATTGTTTTTCCTGAAAGGCCAGGTACCGGAAATTTGGCAGTTGTTTATAATAAGTCCGATGTTCGGGATAGCCCGGAAAACATTCGGCGAGCAGTTGAACAATGGCTTTCTCTTGTTTGGGGGTAATTCTAAATTCTTCAATCCGCAGGATATCCATGCTCTATTTAAAATGTTCGTTGAGTAATTTGGTTAACTGGGCTTCATTCAACCGATAGGTAAGTTTCCCCTGATTTGCAAAGCTGATGGCGCCACTTTCTTCCGAAACAATAAAAACCGCTACTTCGGACACTTCGGTCAAACCAAGTGCCGCACGGTGGCGGAGACCCAGCTTTCCGGGAATATCGGTATTGTTTGAGACGGGCAACACACAGCTGGCAGCATAAATTCGATCTTTATGTAAAATCATAGCGCCGTCGTGGAGCGGACTGTCCTTATTAAATATACTTTCAATCAAGGGCTGGCTGATCTCCGCGTTTATTTTGGTGCCGCTATCGTTAAAGGTTTGTAAATTAAAATTATCTGCTATTACAATCAGGGCGCCCGTTTTACGTCGACTCATTCTTAAAATGGCATTCTGTAAAGCTAGTCGTTCCTGCACGTGATCTGTTTCATCATCCCGAAAATTGCGATCCAGAAAACGACTCACAATATTTGATCGCTGACGCAGTGTACTATTTCCTAATAACAATAAAAACCGCCGTACCTCAGGTTGAAAAACAATAAGCAGCATAATCACCCCCACACTGAAAACCTGTCCCAGAATTATGGATAATAACTCCATTTCAAGGAATTGTACCAAAAAAGAAACCAGGAAAATAAAGAGGACGCCAATAAAAATATTAAAGGCAATACTGCCGCGTAAAATGGTAAATAATTGGTAAAACAGGTATCCGACAATGAGAATATCCAGAATATCCCATATCCTGATGCTTAAAAATCCAACATCAAATAAGCCCAATGGAAACATCATCCCTTTTTTACGTAAATTTGCTGCAATATTAATAATACGATTTCAAATGCAAGTTAGAAAAATTTTACCGGTTATAGGGACATTGCTCCTCTTGTGCTGCTCCTTTTTTGCACATGCTCAGCTGCTAACCACCAATCAGGACGGAGAAAAAATTGTTGTTTACACCGACGGCTCGTGGGCTTATTTTGATGGTCTGGATGAAGAAGAACAGGCTATTATCATTGAATCTTCCAAAAAACAGGAAAAAAAGGAGAAAAAGAAGCGAAAGAAGCAAAAGAAAAAGGCAAAAAAAGAGGAGCGAAATGACCAATCTAAAGATCGATCTAAAAAGAAAAAAGAACAATATTCGGACCTGGAAGAACAATTGTCCCGACAGGAGGCCATCCAAAGGGCCGACTGGGCGGCAATGGAAGAATTACGCACCAAAAACTTAAAGCTTCAGGCTGGCCAGGAATTGGGTGTATTGCGTAAGCAGCTTTCTGCGGCTTACTCCAATACTGATATTTCGGTAAAAGATCTCGATGAGTTGGATAAGAAATATAAAAATCAGCAGGCTGTTCTAAATAATGCGGCTGCGGCTCACGCTGAATCTGAGGCTTTTTTAAAGAAAATGGAGGAAATGATTGACATGAAAAAGTCAAAACGGGATAAACTAATGGCTGAACTCAACCAAACACAAGAGGCGGAAGCAAACGACTGGACCACTAATCTTACCGAATCCGGCAATCTGAAAAACGAACAAAACAAGGCTAAAAAGAAAGACCGGAAAAATGGGAAAGCGGTCCTGGTGGGTAACGAAGATTTAATCGAATATCCTCCCACTCCTCCTTGTGAATTAGCCTACGACGGGGTAGACGAGTTTACTGGTAAGCGCCGCTGGGAGATGCCAAAACAGATATTTTTTACCCATACTTCTGATCGCCTAAAACCGTTTTTTAAAGAAAAAAATCATATAACCGTTGAGGGTTTTATTTCCGGAGCAAGTGGAAATGGTGGAATTTATTATCTAAACTTGAATATTATTATTCTTTCCGAAATGGCCCAACGCGAATTTGGAGTATTGGAAAAAGGAAGTATTCTTACCCTGAAATTGATCAACGGAAGTAATGTAAAACTTTTTAATACTAAAACCTCTACCGGAACGCTTGATAAAGTTGAAAAAAGGGTAGCATACAGAGCGCAGTATATGATCAATTCTGATAACTTAAAATCGCTCCGTAAAAGTGAAATTGATAAGGCACGAATCGTTTGGGGAACAGGATACGAAGATTATGAAGTATACAACCTCGACTTCTTTATTGATCAACTTAATTGCCTTGAAAAAAATAAATAAGAAATGTTAGGACTTAAGTTGCCAACGGACCCACGGTGGGTAAACCTGGCAGAAATGGATTTGGGAGAAATATTAACGGACCACGCTTACTGCGAACAGAAAGCGGCAACTTCCTGTATTAGTTTGATCCAACAGTATCCGGAGAAAATAGATATGGTGCGCGAGATCGCGCCAATTGTTACCGAAGAGTGGGGCCACTTTCGACTGGTGCTCGCAGAACTGGATAAACGAAACCTTACCCTTGGAAGGCAGCGTAAGGACGAATATGTCAATGCACTCCGTAAATTTCAAAAAAAGGATGGTAGCTGGGAAGATCGCCTGGTCGAAAAACTTTTGGTTTTTGCGCTCATTGAAGCGCGTAGCTGTGAGCGGTTCAGGCTGCTTTCTTTGCACATCGCCGATGAAGAACTAAAAGCGTTTTACCATAAGTTTATGGTGTCCGAAGCGGGGCATTACCGGATGTTTATCGACCTCGCTAAACGCTACGGAGGCGAAGAACGGGTAAAAAAACGGTGGCAGGAATACCTGGACAAGGAAGCGGAAATTTTAGAAGAGATGACCTTGCGGGGGGATCGAATGCATTAAAAGTTGGGAGACTGTACGGCCAAGTGTGTCCTTTGGTATCCTGCACCTTGTATTCCTAAAGGAAGGCTTAGGCGCTGACATCCTTTAGCGCAATCTGCATCCTGTTTAAATAAACCTTTTTGCTAAAAACGCAAAATGTTATTAAATTATTCCCAATAAAAAATGCTTCATTGACTTTCGCTACCAAACTACCTTCACATCTTTTAGTGATTTAGAACCACTTTGCTTTTTTGAAATAATAGAGCATTGATCCACTTATCAGGAACATTACGGCGAGCAGGATGAAGTAGCCGTGTTTAAAATGTAATTCTGGAATATATTCGAAGTTCATACCGTAGAGTCCGGCCAAAAAGGAAAGCGGGACAAAAATGGAAGTAATTAAGGTGAGCATTTGCATGATCTCATTCATTCTGAAGCTGATTTCAGAAAGATACAGATCTTGTAGGCTGTTGAGCATGTCCCGGTAGTTTTCGGTGGTATCGAGTAATTGGACATTATGATCGTATAAATCCCGGAGGAAGACTTTGGTATTTTCAGAAATGAGGTCGTGCTCTGATTTAGAAAAACGGGAGATGGCTTCGCGGAGTGGGGCGATACATTTTCTGATTTTCATCATCTCTTGTTTGAGTTGGTGAATTTCACTTTTACAATTTTTATCCTGATTTTCAATAATATTGGTTTCCAGTTTTTCGATCTCTAACTCAATTTTATCCAAAATGATATAATAGCTATCCATGATTATATCGAGTAGCGTATAAACCAGGTAGTCTGCGTGTTTCTTTCTGATCCGTCCTTTACTTAAGCGGATACGTTCCCGGATCAAGTGAAATAAATCCGTTTTATCTTCCTGAAAAGACAGTAAGAAGTCAGGTCCCAGATAGACACTTATCTGCTCGGTTTTTACCCTTATTTCTGTAGTATTAAAGGTCAGCGCTTTTAATATTATGATGATTCCGTTGTCGTACTCTTCGTATTTTGGTCGTTGCTGGGTATCCGCAATATCTTCTAAAACAAGCGGATGTAAATGAAAGGTCGTTCCAAGTTTTTGAATGACCTCCAAATCATGTAAGCCACGAATGTCGTACCATTGCACGAGATTGTCTACGGGTTGATGAAGCGTAGCGAAGGAATCATTTTCGGGACTCTCCGTTCTGTAATTTTCCTGGTCATACTCCAGGTAATTGATGAGTACTTTGTCAATTTTTTGTTTTCCTGTGAATACTAGCGAGCCAGGAGGTAATCCTAATTTTTTTCGAGTTTTTTTTGCCATAACAGACCAATACTAAAATGAATTCTTACATAAATATTTCTTTAACCAGCTTCTTTTACAACCCTCCTAAATACGATAAGGCCAGGGAAGCAAAACTAAGCGTCAGAAAAAAACCGACCATATCAGTAACCGTTGTCAGGATCGGACCGGAAGCCAAAGCTGGGTCAATTTTAAATCCTTTTAAAATTAAAGGAACCGTTCCACCTAAACAAACGGCGAGCATAGTATTTAAAGTGAGCGCGCCACCCACTACCAAGCCGAGGTAAAGATTTCCTTTCCAGAAAAAAGCCGCCATCCCGATTAATAATCCTAAAACGAGTCCGTTGATCATCCCTACGGCTAGTTCTTGTCCCAGAACGCGAAAAACCTCTTCTGGTTTCACCGCTCCAATGGATAATTCCCGCATACTTACCGCCACTGCTTGATTTCCGGAACAACCGCTCATATCTGAGATAATGGGCAGAAACACGGCCAGGGCAATGACCGAACTCAACACATCCTGATTAATGGCGATGACACTGGCGGCGATAATATTCAGAAATATATTTACGGATAACCACGAGAGTCGTCTTTTTGCCCGTAAAAATACCGGCATGGTTCGTAGTTCTTCTCCTCCGATGATACCCTGACTTTCCAGATGTTCAACGGACTGTCTTTCTGATTTTGCATCCCGGATATCGCTGCGGAGGACGACTCCTACCAGCTTTTGCTGATCATCGACCACCGGAACCCCGAACCAGTCGTTGATATCGAAAAAATCAAGCAAATCTTCGAATGAGACCTGATGATTCACGTAGGATATTTGGCGCACAATGATGTCTGACAAGGTACGATCCATTCCCGCGAGCAAGAGATCCTGCATTTGGAGCACTCCCTTCAGAACCCCTGATCGGGAGATGACGAAAATATATTTTAGTTTGAAACTGGCATATTTTTCGGAATTTTTCCGCAGGTCTTCGGTGACCGACCGGATCGATTGATCTTCCAAAAAAGCAAAATATTCGGTGTGCATCATCCCTCCGGCACAATCGGGATCATAGGCAAGCAGCCGTCTTACTGATGCGGCTTCTTCCGGTAACATTTCCTGAAGAATCGCTTCGGCATCTTTGGTTTTTAACTCCATGATCAGGTCGGCCTGATCATCGCTTTCCATCTCATCTAAAATGGCTGCAGCGTCTTTGGTTCTAAGATCTTCAATAATGTGTGCCGCTTGCATATCTGGAATTTCTTCCAGCATTTCGGCGGCATTCTCGGGTGACAATAACGTGAAAAGACGGTTTTGTTCATTTTGACTGAGGTGTCCAATCAGGTGGATTACTTGTTTGGAAGTGAGTGCTTCCACGATCTCGGCTAATTGGCTGCCATCTCCGGAGGCAACCAAGTCCATTACTTTCTGCTGAATATTAACATTCGAAGTTTCTATCGACATACCGCAAATGTATTAAAGTTTTAAGGGAAAACGGTAGATAGGAGGGATACGCAGAGAGATATTAGCTTATTGGATATTTCTTTTGCCTTATAAAAAAGGCAGAGGGCATTCAAAAGAATGACCCTCTGCACCCAAAAAACCAAATGAAAACATTCTTATGGTAAGTTCTTAATAAATAAAACCTACCTAATATCTTGCAGTTTATTGATAAACCTTATTCTAAATTTACTTTTAAACCTTTCAGAAGCACTAAATGTTCATAATTTTTGCTATAACAGTATTTACGAAGAAATAGCTCAGAGTGGATTTAAATTTTTGCAATATAATAAGTACTTTTTTAAGACTCAAAATTATTTTGTTGGTCACAGGAAATTTACAAAAAATAACTAAAAATTTAAATTATTTATTTTTTATGAGGAGAGGGGTTACATGGCGGTTAATTTTTCTACCAATCCTTCTTTTCTGCTACTTGCGACCATCAATTCCTTCCCATTTTCAAGGATTACAGAACCACCTTTTCCTTTATTATAGCGAATTACCATGTCCAGATTGACTACGAAAGAACGATGAATACGGTAAAATCCAAGTGGTTCGAGTACCTGATCGTAAAATTTTAAGCTTCGGCAGATCATAGAACGATTTCCGTTTTTAAAATAAAAACAGGTAAAATTGTCGTCTGCCTCACAATATAGAATTTCGTTGGCCAGGACTTAGTACATCTTTGGTATTATCGAACGGTATTCTATAGTCATATTTTTTCCAGTTTGCCAGTCCTTTTTTTGGTGCCTTTTTATTTTCGGAACGGATTCAAAAGCGATTTCCAAAACTTCACCGTCTGCTGGGAAAAATTATCTTAAGGACAGCTGGGGAGAGTTATTATTCTCCGTTAAAAAATCCAGCCGGTAAATGCCCATTTCCTGCATTTCGCCGGAGTTCTGAAAAGTCAGGGTTAGGTCCGCAAAATCGTCAAAAGTATCGATGGGTATTTCAATGGTATAGCCACCGTTATCATTGTTTTCAGAAGTACGGATATCTGCTTGACCAATGGTTTTTCCGTTAGTTTTGAATAGGAAGGACCCTGCTGGTTTTAGCAATTTTCGAGTATAAAATTCCACTTTGATTTGTTTAATATCAGTGAGATCAATTCGATTAAAACCAATGTAGCCACTGGATGGAATGCCAACGACCCGGTGTCTGTATTTTACGTCTGGTAGTGATTTTTTATCAAGTTCAAACTCATCTGGTTTCTCCGCAAAATCGTAGTTGGTTGCAATTAGTTGATAATATCGAAGATTAAGATTCGTAGAAGCTTTGAGCGGACCGACAAATTCACCACCCTGGTCTACGTAAGAAGCTTTTAAAATATAACGACCTTCTTTTTTCGTATCCTCATGGTCTGTCAAGGCATAATTGCCACGGGGAGGAAGCCCATTCTGCGTGGGAGGATTGTTGAGAGAAAGAATATATTTAACAATAGTTTCCGCATCTTTCGAATCTAAATTGGGATGAGCAGGCATGGCCTTTTCCCCCCAGACGCCGCCGCCGCCGTTGATGATTTTATTGGCCAGATAACTTATTTTGACCGGACTATCAGATGGATAACGTTCCGCTACTTTGGTATAACTGGGCCCCGCAGAATATCCTTCAATTTTATGACAGGAAAGACAATTTATTTCATCGATGAGTCGCTCTGCAGCCGTAGCGAATGTTTTGTCCCGATGGCCCATGGCCACTATATTTTCGTCAAATCCTTCGTTTAGATAATCAATCGTTGTGGTGATACTCGTCGGTGGAATCCCCTGATTGTTCTGGCCATCTTCGAAGTCGTCGACCACTACAGAATAGGAGAGATTACGGTTGTCCCAGAAGAACGTTCTATTTCCGGCAATTTGAATATCGATTTTTGGCTTCGAGTTACCAACGTAAACCGTGGTGGAGGTACTGCTGGAATTGCCGTTTTGATCGGTGACTTTCAGGGTTATTTTTTGCTCACCAGCGTAGTGAAAAGTATGGTTTAACGAACTGCCTTTACCAATTATAGTATTATTATTTGACCATTCATACGTCAATTTATCATCATCGTAATCGATCGACTCATCCCCGTAAGCCTGTACATTAAATGGAGGCGCGCCGTATTTCTGGGCCACTTCAATTTTGGCAATTGGCGCTCTGTTTCCTCCTTGATAACGAAGGTGTACCAGTCTGGCATCCTCGTTTTGGCTAAACCAGCCTTTACCATATTCAAGAAAATAAAATTCTCCGTTTTTATCTATTATGATGTCGATCATATTGTCTAATTCCAGAGAAGGTAGAAAGCGTTCCATGCGAACTAAATCACCCTTTTCATTTAAAGTATTGGCCATGATTTGACCGCGCATCCAGTCGTAGCTGAAGAATTTTTTATCATAATAGGCGGGTATCCGGTTGTCCGATTCGGGATAATCATCTTTGTAGAAAACTGGACCAGCCATTGCATTTCGACTTCCGGTTCCTAGGAGCGGAAACTCGGTAGATGTTCCGTAAGGATAATAAATCATAGCAGGTTGTGCAGGGGGGAGATTGACCGCACCGGTATTATTGCGGGAATCATTGACGGGATTTTTGTGATCAAAAAGATTTCCGGAAGTTTTGGTAGCAAAATCGTAATCGTAGTAAGCTATGTTGTTTGCAACAAACATAGGCCAGCCGAAAAAACCGGGTTTTCTAGCCTGGTTAACTTCATCGTGTCCCGCCGGACCACGCGTTTCACTAGCTTCTTTTGCATCCGGCCCAATGTCTCCCCAGTAAAGAAAGTCCGTATGCGTATCATAGAAAATCCGGTAAGGATTCCGGCAGCCCATGACGTAAATTTCTGGTCGTCCTTCGCTTGGATCTGTAAATAAATTTCCTTCTGGGATACCGTAAGAACCATCTTCGTTGATGATTATTTTTAAAATTTTTCCACGCAAATCCATCGTGTTGGCTGAAGTGCCACGTGCATCAAAAGGTTCCCGTCCGGGACGATCGTCAATAGGGCCGTATCCGTCGGATTTAAATGGATTGGTGTTGTCACCAGTGGACATGAAAAGTTCGCGCCCCTCACCAAACTGGAGGGACCCGCCCGTGTGGCAACATTCTTTGGTTTGAATATCAACCGTTAGGATTTCCTTTTCATTCTGCAATTCAAAAACAGCATCGGGATCAAAAGTAAATCGGGATAACCGTTGAACGTTTTTGTCGGATGCAGAATAGTGCAGATAAATAAATTTATTTTTTTCGTAATCCGGATCAACCGCAAGGCCAATAAGACCATTTTCTGAAAAATAATTTATATCCAGATGTTGGGAAAGATGATCGGTACCAGTTTCCGGATCGTAGACATAAATTTTCCCACCTCTTTCAATCCAGATGATTCTTCCATCGGGCAGAAAATCAAGTTCCATCGGTTCGTTGAGATTATTTTTTAATACGATTTTTTCAAAACGATTTTCTTCCGGAGCGACGGTATTCAATGTATAATCAACTGCCTTTTTATCGCCTGCTGCGTAAAGGATACCGCCTAAGATTTGTTTAGTAAAATCTGGATCCGAGAAACTTTCCTTGGTATGTCCCATTCCAGTATACCAGGAGCGGCCACCGTCATATTCGTGATGCCAGGCGATGGGATGAACTTTACCCATTTTACCACCTTCATAGGAATTTTCGTCGAGGTTTAGCAGTGGAATTACCTTTGGATACATATCTTTAAAATTATACCATTCATCTGTTGCCTTAAAATTGCGGCCTAAATGTTTAGTGGACGGATGCTCCGTATCCAGCACTGCAATATTGGCTTCGTGAACCCCTGGAGGATGTCCCGCAAAATAACCACCTACGAGTTCGTTGTACCAGGGCCATTCGTATTCCGTGTCCGTAGCGGCATGAATACCAACGAAACCACCACCCGCCTGAATCCATCGCTGGAATTCGAGTTGTTGGGCCTCGTTTAAAATATCTCCCGTGGTAGATAAAAATACGATGACGTTGTAAGGAGCTAAAGTTTTAGGTTTAAAAATATCCGCATCTTCGGTAAAACTAACTTGAAAGTTGTTTTCTTGGGCGATTTTCTGAATGGCGGCAATCCCATCTTCGATGGACTTATGTCGGTATCCGGCCGTTTTGCTAAAGATGAGAACATTGACAAATTCTGGCGTCTGCTGGGAGTCACAGCCCGCAAAAAGTAGCAGTGCTAGCACACATATTATTGATTTGAAAAATTGGTACACGGGTATTAAATTTTCTGTAATTAAGCGATGAATTGTTGTGATTTTCTAAGCCAAAGTATATTGGGTGTAAAATCAACACAATATAAGATAATATCGGCAACCGTCAAAAAAGAAGCGTTCTGATGGTTTGACAGGGAGGGGAATCCATAATTTCTGATCTTTCAGAATTTATGAACCTATTAGTTCGTGATTCGTTTCCTCTAAAATAAAAACATATGCGAATTCTACTCACGGGAGCTTCTGGTTATATTGGTAAAAGGCTGTTAGTTTACCTCGTAGAGGCAGGCCATGAGGTAATTGCTTGCGTTCGGGAGCCTCGTAGATTTCATGTTCCCGAAAAATTTAAAGATTATGTCACTATATTTAAAGTAGATTTCTCCGAACCAGTAGATTTGACGACGGCACCCTTAGCGTTTGATGCTGCGTATTATCTAATCCATTCTCTTTCTACCGGGATTGGAAATTTTTCTGAGAAAGAAGCAAATATGGCCCATATATTTGTCAATTACCTCAATCAATCTTCCGCCAAACATCTGGTTTACCTTACCGGAATTGTCAATGCAAGTGATGATTTATCCGCGCACCTCAGCAGCCGGCTGAGGGTAGAAGAAATTCTTGGTACGGGTACCGTCCCATTAACTGCATTACGAGCGGGAATTATCATCGGGTCTGGTAGTGCCTCTTTTGAATTAATCCGGGATTTAGTAGAAAAATTACCCGTAATGATTGCACCAAAGTGGTTAAACACCCTTTGTCAGCCGATTGGCATCCGTAATGTTCTGCAATTTTTAATGGGTGTACTGGGTAAAGAAAAATATTTTAACCAGCATTTTGATATCGGTTGTAAAGATATTCTGACCTATAAGCAGATGTTGCTGCAATATGCCGAGGTACGAAACCTGAAACGCTGGATTTACACGGTTCCGGTGATGACACCCCGTCTTTCTTCTTACTGGCTGTTTTTTATTACATCCACTTCTTATAATTTAGCGGTCAACTTGGTCAACAGTATGAAAGTGGATGTAGTATGTAAACCCAATAATCTTGCGGAAGATTTTGGCGTTGAATTGTTTGATTATAAAACATCGGTGGCGATGGCTTTTTCGATTATTGAAAACAATACCATTATTTCGAGTTGGAAAGACAGTTTTAGTTCTTCGCTTCCCGTGGGTAGTTTGGAAGAGTTTACGGTTTTGCCCGAGCATGGTACTTTTACGGATTACCGGGAAGTTGTAATTGAGGCGAACGACCGGGAGCGCGTCATCAAGAATATTTGGTCGATTGGAGGAAAAACTGGTTGGTATTACGCCAATTGGCTTTGGAAAATCAGGGGGTATCTTGATAAATTATTGGGGGGCATTGGTTTGCGGCGTGGACGAACCCATCCAACGCATCTGGAACGGGGAGACGTCGTTGACTTTTGGCGGGTATTGGAAGCAGACCGATCTGAGGGGCACCTGTTATTGTTTGCAGAGATGAAACTTCCAGGAGAAGCATGGTTAGAATTCAGGATTATTGAGGGCCAGGGAGTTACAAAAGTATCCCAACGAGCTGTCTTTTTTCCGCACGGAATCTCTGGCCGCTTGTATTGGTATTCGGTGGTACCACTACACTACTTTATTTTTCAGGGAATGTTGGATAACCTCGTGAAGGCAGGGGAGGAATAAGATATGGATTATCTAATTTAAACACGCTTCTAATTCCCATTCCTATTCAATTATTTATTTTTGTAAACTTTACTTTCCCTTCGAGCGCCCTTAATAAAAAATTATCCTCATGACCATTAATGATCCAGGTTTCTATACCAGCAGTTTGGGCAATCTGGGCAGCATCTAATTTAGAATGCATTCCGCCGGTTCCCTGACTGGATTTTTCGTCGGTAATATATTTTCTGATTTTTGAAATATCCGCAATATTTTCAATTGTTTGTTTTTGGTCGTCGTAGATACCGAAGGTGTTACTGGCTAAAATTAGTCGATCGACTTTTAGCAGGGTAGCGACCAACGCAGAAAGTTTATCGTTGTCCCCAAATTTGATTTCTTCTGTGGCGGTGGTATCGTTTTCGTTGATTATGGGAAGAATCCCATTTTTTAATAACACTTTAATTGTATTGTGAATATTTGTTCTGGACTGCTCATTTTTAAAATCGTGATAAGATAAAAGACATTGGCCTACGGGTATTTCAAAATCGCGAAAGGATTCATATAACAATCGCATCAGAAAAGGCTGACCAATTGCGGCAAGGGCTTGTTTTTCCGTCAGGTCATTTCCGATTTTTTCCAGTTTGATAAATTGTTTAGCGGCGGCGATGGCACCCGAGCACACTAAAATTACATCATACTGCTGCTGAATTTGTATTACCTGATTGGCCAGATCTTCCAATTTGGCACGGGAGATTTTGTTTCCTCCTTTGGTGAGGGTAGCCGAACCAAGTTTGATTAATATTTTTGGTTTATCGAATTTGTCCATTGCCTTTGATGTACCATTTATTGGTGACGAGATGTTCGATCCCCAGAGGTCCCCGGTGGTGTAGCTTTTGCGTGCTAATGGCCATTTCGGCACCCAGCCCGAATTGAAAACCATCCGTAAACCTTGTGGAAGCATTGTGGTAAACAGCGGCGCAATCTACAGTTTCCAAAAAAGTGGTTGCTTCTTCGGAGTCTTTGGTAACAATAGTCGCTGAATGTTTACCGGAATATTTGTTAATGAGACTTACCGCTTGGGACAGGGTATCCACTTTTTCTACCAGAATTTTAAGTTCTAAAAATTCTTCCTGCCATATTTCGGGAGTTGGATTTGAGATGATTTCCACCCCTTTTTCATGCAACTCATTTTTCAGATTTATGGTGAAATCCTCTGGTAAATTTTTGTTAATCAGTACTTTATCTAAAGAGTTGCAGGCGGATATTTTAGAGGTTTTAGAGGCTAGAATCAGAGAATGGGCCATTTCCAAATCTGCGTTGGAAGCAACGTATAGAAAATTATTTCCCCGGCCACTGACCAGTACTGGACAACGCGCCACGCTATGAACAAAGTCAATTAGTTTTTGTCCTCCTCTGGGAATAATCAAGTCTATTTGCCTATTCGGTTCTCTTAAAAAATCCTGAAATTCGGTCCGGTTAAAATCCAGAAAACGTACCATTTCGGTATCTAATTCTGCCGCAGCCAGCGCTTTGGTCCAACATTTACTTAATAATAAATTACTATTCCGAGCTTCCTTTCCTCCTTTTAATAAGATTCGATTTCCTGACTTCAACGCAGTGGCGGTAGCTTCTACGGTAACATCCGGTCGCGATTCGTAGACGATTAAAATAGTGCCAAAGGGGACTGTTTTATTTTCAATTAACATTCCGTTTTCGTGGCGAAACTGATACAAGGATTTATGAAGTGGAGAAGGTTTTGCTTTAACTGTTTCGAGGGCCTCGATCATTCCATCAATTTTTTTATCATCAATGAATAAGCGATCGTATAAAGAAATGTCGGCGCGATCGCAACTGGCTACATCCTGTGCATTCAGCGATAATAATTCCTTGCGGTTGGCTTCGATTTCACGAGCCATGTGGAGGAGAGCGGCGTCGATCTTTTTTTGCATGGGAAGATTTTAGTAATAATAGTTTCTAAGTTTTCAGCAATATTTAAGATGACCACGAAGACGCAAAGGCACAAAGAAATTGATTTTTTCCTTCGGGAAAATTCTTAGTGTCTTAGTACCTTCGTGGCTAAATTTATTTCCAATTTGTTGGTTATCAAGATTTAATTCAGAAAGTCTTATTTTTTCCGGCTTCGCTTATTTGCCGCTTTAAAGGCTTGATCCAGATCTGCGATAATATCGTCGATATGTTCAATTCCAATACATAAGCGTAGTAAATCTTGCGTTACTCCGGCGGTCGCTTGTTCCTTGACACTCATTTGGCGGTGCGTGGTAGAAGCAGGGTGACAAGCGAGTGATTTAGCATCTCCGATGTTTACGAGACGTTTAAATAAACCAAGGGCATCGTAGAATTTTTCTGCCTTTTTGTAACCTCCTTTAATTCCGAAGGTCAATAAAGATGATGGTTTTCCACCACAATACTTTTTGGCCAGCTTATAATATTTACTACTACTCAAGCCTCCGTATTCTACCCATGAAACCTGCGAATGTTTGCTCAAATATTTGGCGACGGCCAACGCATTGTCACCATGTCTTTCCATTCGTAAAGGTAAAGTTTCCAGCCCTTGTAAAATCTGAAAAGCAGCCATTGCAGAAAGCGCAGATCCAGTGTTACGCAAGGGCACCGTACGGGCACGACCGATGTAGGCGGCGGGACCGAATGCCTCGGTGTAGACCACACCGTGGTAGGAAGGCTCGGGTGTATTAAGCATTGGAAAGCGCTCTTTGTGTTTGGCCCACGGAAAATTACCACTATCTACAATGGCACCACCTAAAGTAGTTCCGTGTCCACCGATGTATTTCGTTAACGAGTGAACCACAATGTCGGCGCCGTAAGCGATGGGATTCAGAATGGCCGGACTAGCGACCGTATTGTCTACAATTAGTGGAACGCCAGCTTTATGCGCCACCTTGGCCAGTTTGGCAATGTCCGTAATATTACCAGCAGGATTACCGATTGATTCACAGTAAACTGCTTTGGTATTGGCATCGATTAGTTTAGCAATATCCTTCGGATCGGAAGAGTCGGCAAAACGAACGTCAATCCCTTGCTTGGGTAGCATATGAGCAAAGAGGGTATAGGTTCCACCGTAAAGTTGAGACAGAGAAACGATATTATCTCCCGCTTCGGCGATATTAAGAATGGCATAATTGATGGCAGCGCTACCGGCACTGACGCACAAAGCAGCAATCCCTCCTTCCAAAGCGGCGATTCTTTCTTCTAAAACACCAACGGTTGGGTTCATGATCCGGCTGTAAATATTTCCGGGAACGGCCAGATTAAATAAATCGGCTCCGTGTTGGGCATTGTCAAATTCATACGCAACCGTTTGATAAATTGGAACCGCTACGGATTTGGTAGTTGGTTCAGTTTCGTATCCGGCGTGGATCGCTAGTGTCTCTTTTTTCATGATGAAATGATTTTGGGTATCGAGCCGATTACAGATTCGTAAAAGGCCGAAAATTAAAGAATAATTTTTTTAGAATGGTTTGGATTTGGCAGAGAAGAAATGCAAATATAACGCATTATTATCAAATAAGATGTGGTTTCAAACAGCTTCTTAATAAAAACTCCGGCACATGGCAGACAGACCGATCCATCAGTGATGGAAATTGTCATGGAATCCAGCGCGGTGCAATTATTGAGATCGTCGCAAGGAACGGTAGTATGATTTACAGGACTACACAGATCACAAGCATCGGATTGTAAACTACCACTTGCTGAAGTACCTGCTCCTTGTCCCGAAATACCGGCAATATTCTGGTTGGTAAATTTGATAGAAAAACCATCGCAGTGTCCAAGATTTTCAATTTCAAATTCCGCAAAATCAGATCCACTGTTTCCGGTAATTTCCAAAATATGGTCAGATGAAATATGGATATTCGCAAAATCTGAACTAACTACAATCCAGGTGAAATCTGAAGTAGGATTAATTGGGGTAAATTCCAGGGCATCGTTATGATCGACAACCTAATTTCTGTGAACTTTTTCCCCTAATTTTTAATAAATGAGATAAAATAGTCTGAAATTATGGGAGGAAGATTGTGAAATAAGGTCTAAAATCATGCCATTGAGGCAAAAAAGGGGAATGATGTGAGACGTGTTTTCATACATTGGTTTTAAGTTCGAAGAAAAATAAAAGATCTGAACTTATTGTAAAAATAAGAATATTATTTAAAACCATGTAATAATTATGGTGAAATGGATAATGAAGAAGAAAGTTAGTACCTCATCGCACAATCACCGTATTCAATTTCAAAGCAATATCTTTCCGGATTTCCATTAACTTCTGATGAATTTTCATGGCTTTCATAACGTCCTCCTCGCCCGTTTTTTCATCAATCGCCTTTTTCATACTCGCCTTATTTCGTTCGATCAGTTTATCTAGTTTGCGAAGTTTAAACCAGTAAATGGAAGAGATGCTATCCAGGTTGAAATTTGCGTCTGGCATTGGTTGGCTCCGAAGGGGTAGATCGTGTCTTTCGAGCCATTGCGGGCTCATTTCAAATTCGGGTTGTAATACATCAATGGCCAACCGACGAAAATCTTTGTCTTCGTGCTGGATAAAGTATTCCGGCGTAATGGGCGTACCATCAATCGTCAAATCCAGACATTCCTGCGCAACCCGCTGGTAAAGATCATTGTCAAAATCGTCGAGCACGTCTTCGATATTGCTTAAAATAAAATGGGCTACGGTAATGTCATTATTTTCCGGATTAAATTGTTGCCCGCCGTAAGTAATCAGTAACCGGATGATGTCTTTTTCCTGATATTCTGAACTATTCGCAGCTGCGGGTCGTCGTCGTAACGATTGGGGTGGGGGAGCAGCTCCACCATCAATATCATACGCCTCGTCTTCCATCAGGTAAGGAGGAGGAGCATCTGGCGGAAAATTACCCGGATCGGAAGGAAGGTTTTCAGCTTTTTCAGCTGCCTTTTTTCTGGCGTATTGTCGCTGATCCTTTTTGCGTTGATCTTCTGCCTGGTGAACAGATTTGGTAACGATTTGGTTGACCTCGTTCATCAATATCTCTTCTTCCACTTTCATTAAATGGCCACATTCCTTGATGTATAAAGATCGTTTCAGTGGATCGGGAATTTTCGCAATACTTGCGACAATGTCCTTAATCATCGCTGCCTGCCGTACCGGATCACCCGAGGCTTCCTGAAATAACAATTCACTTTTAAATAAAATAAAGTCATTCGCCTGACTTTCAATATATTCCTTGAAGGCCTCACTTCCCACGCTTTGCAGGTAAGAATCCGGATCTTCGCCTTCGGGCAGCATGACGACCTTAACATTCATATCTTGCTCCAGCACCAGATCTAAGCCACGTAGCGCCGCTTTTACACCCGCACTATCTCCATCGTACAAGATTTTCATGTTTTGAGTATACCGCTTTACCATTCGGATTTGTTCCACGGTCAGGGAAGTTCCCGAGGAAGCGACCACATTCTCGATGCCTCCCTGATGTAACGAAACTACATCCGTATAACCTTCTACCAGAATACATTCGTCCGATTTTCGGATGGCCCTTTTAGCAAAGTAAGCACCATAAAGCACCTTACTTTTGTTGTAGACTTCTGTTTCCGGTGTGTTGACATATTTAGGGGCTTTGACGTTTTTAGACATAATCCGTCCACCAAAACCAATTACCTTTCCCGAGACGCTGTGGATGGTGAACATCACCCGGTCGCGAAAAAAGTCGCTATCATATTTACTGGTAAGTCCTAATTTTTTGAGTTGCTGACCTTTAAAGCCGTTGCGTTTTGCGTTTTGGGTAAAGGCATCCTTGTCCTTAGGAGCATAACCGAGGCCAAATTTCTCGATGGTTTCATCCGTAAATCCGCGATTTTTCAGGTAACTCAATCCAACGCTTTTTCCAATATCCGTTTGCAATAATTGTTGGTGATAAAAATCCCGGGCGTATTGGTTCAAGACGTAGAGGCTGTCTAGTTTTTGTTGTTCCTCCTTGTGTGCCTGCGAAGTCTGTGTCTCTTCGATTTCAATACCATATTTTTCCGCCAGATATTTCAGCGATTCCGGGTAGCTGACACTTTCGTGTTCCATAATAAAATTAACCGGATCTCCTCCCTTGCCACAACCAAAGCATTTATAAATATTTTTGGCGGGGGATACGGTAAAAGAAGGCGTTTTTTCATTATGAAACGGACAAAGTCCCAGCAAATTGGCCCCCCTTTTTTTCAGGTTGACAAAGTCTCCGACCACCTCCTCAATCCGGGAAGTTTCCACAATGTCATTAATGGTCTTTTTTGTAATCATCAGATTTAGTTATGGTAGCAAGATAAGGATAATTTCCCGAAAGAACAAAATGTTTTTATTTGTATTATTAAAAGTAAATCAAGGAGGAAAGCAGGTTGAGATTGGTGTTTTTATGTGTTAATTTAGATTTTTATAAAAATATTTGTTTTAATAAAGAATGTTTTATATATTTGTGTCGTGATGAAAAATTCATTCATGTTCCGGGCCGTTAGGCAATAGCGGTATTTGCTCCGGATGTTTAAAAAAGTAATTAAAAGTAAAATTTGTCAATTTCGTTCAAAGGGCACTTGCCAAGGTTGGATGTGGCGGAGCTTTGCTGAAAAGTGAGGTTCAGACCATAGGGGGACGTTCAGGTACGTCGCTGCGGGGTGGGAAGTCCCGCCCTGGCGGGACTGTATTGTTAAAGTTGTCCGAGGTTGAACTTTTTTCTTTGATTCTATTGCAAAGATAGGTGCAATCAACCAATAATTTCAATAAAATGATATTGTACCAACCCCCTATAAACTGGACAAAAATTAAAACCTAAAATGATACAGTGTAGATTATAATTTTTTTCTTTTTCGAGCTTCCCGGTGTCCTTTGGGGGTCACTCGAAAAAGAAAAAATTGATTCAGTTAATTTTG
>CALLLR010000167.1 GCA_938008185.1 uncultured Saprospiraceae bacterium | reverse complement strand
TCTCTTGCATTTCTCCAAAATCACAGTATTTTTGCAGCCGGTGAGGGTCATACAACTAGCTCCCTCTGAACTCCCCCAGGGCAGAAATGCAGCAAGGGTAGGAGCGCGTAGCAGTGTGATATGATTTCTCACCCCTTTTTTTCCTTTCACCCCTTTATTCTAGTTGATTATGAAATTTTTTATTGATACGGCCAACCTCGATGACATCAAGGAGGCGAAAGACCTCGGTATTCTGGATGGTGTTACCACCAATCCTTCCCTGATGGCCAAAGAGGGTATTACCGGAACCGCTAAAATTAACAAGCATTACGCTAAAATTTGTGATATCGTAGATGGAGATGTTAGTGCGGAAGTGATCTCTACTGATTATAAAGGAATTATCGCCGAGGGTAAAAAACTCGTGAAAATTGCGCCGAACATTGTGGTGAAAGTACCCATGATCCGGGATGGTGTCAAAGCAATTCGCTATTTTTCGGACAACGGTATCCGTACCAATTGTACCCTGGTATTTTCTGCTGGTCAGGCCATCCTTGCTGCTAAAGCAGGTGCTACCTATCTTTCTCCATTTATTGGTCGAGTCGATGACACCAACTGGGATGGTATCCAATTGATTGAAACCGTTGCCGATATCTACGAAATACAACAATACGAAACCGAAATCCTCGCAGCTTCCATCCGTAACTCCAAATCGATTGTCGATTGTGCTTTGGCTGGAGCAGACATCGTAACTTGTCCTTTAAAAAGTATCCTGGGCCTCTTAAATCACCCGCTTACTGATATTGGACTCGCTAAATTTTTAGCCGATTACGAAAAAGGAAATAAAAAGTAATTCCATGTTGCGCTTTTGGGTTACTGATTCAGATATATTTAAATAACTCAAATTAAAGACCCGTCCGGTTAAAACGTCTTCGACGCAATTACCAGACGGGTCTTCTTATTTTACTTTGTCTAGTGGTATAACCCATGAGTTCGTACCAACTTAAATAAAATGGTTAAGTCCTAAAAAAATGACCATGAAATATTAAATAACGATAACCCAATTTTTTTAATAAAAAAAACACCTCAGAGGAGCCATAACCAATTATTCATTACCAACATAACTATGAAAAAAATCTATCATCTCTCCACCTGTTCTACTTGCCAGCGCATCATCAAGGAGCTAGGCGGCCTGACAGACTTTGAACACCAAAACGTCAAAGAAAAACCAGTTACCAAAAAACAACTGGACGAATTAAAGAAAATGGCTGGTTCTTACGAATCACTGTTTAATCGCCGCTCCATGAAATACCGAAGCATGGGACTGGCCGATCAGGAACTAACGGAAGCCGATTACCGTCGCCTGATTTCCGAAGAATATACTTTCCTCAAAAGACCCGTATTAGTGATCGATGACGAAATCTTTATTGGTAATGCTAAAAAAACAGTGGCTGCCGCCAAAGAAAAAATAGCCTGATATGACGCCAGACCGCAACGAAATATCTGCCTACTTTCGGCAACTCCAGGATAATATCTGTGCTGCCCTCGAAGCTGCCGACGGCCAGGGTAAATTCCGCGAAGATCGCTGGGACAGACCGGAAGGTGGCGGTGGACGCTCCCGGGTGATCATCGGAGCTGCCATCGAAAAAGGAGGCGTCAATTATTCGGCCGTCCACGGTCCCATGCCCGAAGCCATCGCCAGCTCTTTGGGATTAGGAGCCGTAGACTTTTACGCGACGGGCGTTAGCATTGTGCTGCATCCCCGCAATCCCTGGGTACCCATTATTCACATGAACGTTCGGTACTTTGAAACCAGCGACGGGACCTGGTGGTTTGGGGGTGGAATAGATCTGACACCACATTATATCCTCCACGAAGATGCTCAGTTTTTTCATCGCAAACTCAAAAACGTCTGCGATCAGCACGGACTGGATTACTACGATAGATTTAAAGAGTGGGCCGACAACTATTTTTACATCAAACACCGTAAAGAAACCAGAGGCATCGGCGGAATTTTCTTTGATCGGCTGGATGGAAAAAATAGTTTTGATAAAGAGGATCGGTTCGATTTTGTCCAGGCGGTAGGAGAGAGCTTCGTCCCCATTTACACGACTATTCTGGCCAACCGAAAAAATTATCCCTTCAACGATCAGGAACGCGACTGGCAACTACTCCGCCGGGGTCGTTACGTAGAGTTTAATCTCGTCTGGGACCGGGGTACCAAATTCGGACTCCAAACCAACGGCCGGATCGAATCTATCCTCATGAGCATGCCACCTCTGGCACAATGGGAATACGCACACGTCCCGGAGGAAGGCTCCAAAGAAAAACGGACGCTGGATTTATTAAGGAAAGGCGTGGATTGGGTGGATAGTCTTGAAAATTAGAGCAAAAATCCAAAAAAAAATCCCGCAATGGCGAACCATTCCGAGATTTTATCTTGGGTGAAAGACGGGATTCGAACCCGCGGCCTCTGGAACCACAAACCAGCGCTCTAACCAACTGAGCTACAATCACCAGCTATCACTGACATCTAGTATAAGCTAAATGCCCCTGCTTTTATAAAGCGCTGCAAATATA
Organism: uncultured Saprospiraceae bacterium; assembly: GCA_938008185.1. Classification (GTDB taxonomy): domain Bacteria; phylum Bacteroidota; class Bacteroidia; order Chitinophagales; family Saprospiraceae; genus JALZUU01. The sequence continues at coordinate 4,148 of CALLLR010000167.1, read as the reverse complement.
TAAATAGTTCCGTAAGAAGAAAACATTTTTCTACATTTCACGAAAATAAATTTTAAGCCACCCATTCCCTAATCCGCACATCCATAAATCTGCGCATCCAATTAATTCATTTCTGCAACATCTTCTTTCAAAGTAAACGTTCTAGTTACTGGATTCAATGGTGTATCTACCGTATTTCCTTTGGGATCTACCAGAGTCAGGGTAATCGTGTTTTCTCCCATTGGAAGTCCTTCTACGTAGTACGGCTGCCATTTGTCAATCATGTGTATTTCGCCGTTGATATCGGCTTTTACCATATAATCCGTTCCGATGGTGGCATTGACAGGATAAAAGTCCAGCATAATTTTCTTGGTATCCTTTTCGCCAACGTAAGTACCCTTGGGACGACTATAAAATAACATCGGCTGTGTAAGCGCAGTAGCGTTAGTCATGCTGTTATTCGCAATCGTAGCCTTTACTGCCTTATGCGCCTGATTCGTCTTGATACTTTCGTGGTAAGAACGGGAAAGGAATGCCAGGATGAAGTGATCACCGTCCGGAAGATCTACCTCAAAGGTTGGCATGTACTTGGCCATGTAAGGCTCGTTGTTAACGATCAGGTGGATATGCTGCCCTTTGGCGGAGTTAGCACACATTTTTTGTGGTGCATCGGGTGTTTGCTGACCCAGTTTATATTTATCTCCTTTTACATCGAAGTTAAAAGTACCGGATTTGAATTTCATATCCGCCATATTCGCATCTGAATATTCGTAGCTATCGGCAAAAGGCGTAACGGTGTATTTCATGGCTGCTTTAGCGGGAGCAGCCAAAGGAGTTTCGTCCATTTTTTTCTCTGGCGCTTTTGCGGTGTCTGTTCCGCAGGAAGCCAATAGAAAGAAGGAAAGTAAAAAAGTAAGAATTCGCATGTTATTTAGTTTTTTTATTAAAAAATGACCACAGAAAGTAAGTGTATTTATTTTATGTTAAAAGGAACCTTGTTTGGGGCCGTGATATTTTCAAGTGCATTTTGACAAAGTTAAAAGGATAATGGAATTATTAGCTAAAAGTTCATTGGTAAATTAAAAATTGCCTCATTGCCAGGCTTCCTCACTTTATAATTTAAAGAAAAAAGTCAGCTCCGAATTTCTTCGAAACTGACTTTTATAAACTTATGGTGGCGTTTCCACGGATTTACGCTGGTAAATTCGATAGCAGCGCACCAATAGCTAATGGCTAAATATTAATAGCCGTAATAATTTAGTTTTTCACAACTCGACGAGTTACTACCTCATCTCCAATTCTAAATCTTAGTAAGTACAGACCAGCAGCTTGATCCTGAAGATCTACTTCAAAGTTTCTGCTCGTAAATGTTACTGGTGCTAAGTTCATTACTTCTTTTCCGGTGATATCAATTACACTTAATTGTACCTCTTTGGAAGCAGGAAGATCCAGCGCGATATTAAGTAATCCGGAAGTAGGATTCGGAGATACCGATAAGTTGTTGACAATAGCTGCTTCGTTGGTAGAAACAATTACCGTTGAAGCTTCCGTTGTACAGCCAATACCATCTGTAATGGTTACAGAGTAATCACCTGAACTAGCTACAGTAATTACTTGTGTATCATCTCCAGTACTCCACGCATAGGTGAAATCCATAAAGTTAACACCTGGGAAAGCCGTCAGTTCCAACCCGTCTTCGATAATCTGAAGGTCTACGTCTTCACCATAAATCACCAGGACAGAATCCGTAGAAATGGCACATATAGTACCTACTGGATCATTATTGTTGGTATAAACAGCACTTCGGAAAGAAAAAGCTCCCTCTAAAGTACCCGAAGCACCACCTAAGGTATTGTTATAAGCAGCAATAGTTGGGGCATCAATCAGTAAAATAGCACCTCCTAAACCTGTTCCGCCCGGTGCGTCGTCGACAATCCAGCCAAATCCACCTCCTTGAGGAATAGAATCTGTATTATTCATTACCCCAATGGTTGCTTGCTCACCCGCACAAACGATTTGTGTCTCTGTGGTGAAAAAAGATCCAGCAGCACAAGGAAATTCTTCTGCCTCAAAATTCACGATTAAAGAATCTGTTGTTTGGCTGCAAACGGTATTGAAAGGATCAGCTACATCCGCAAAAACAGTTCCACGGAAAACCCATTCTCCGGCTAGTGGAGGATCATTGGCTAGTATTCCACTAAGGCTGTTATCATATACATTGGTAGCAGAATTGGTGAAAATAATGAATTCACCGCCCAGGCCACCACTTCCACCATTAATTGGTGTCAGAAAATATCCGTAAGAACCTTCCGTTGGGGTATTTGGTACGGTGTCGTTATTTACAACCAGGCTAAAAGTTCCACCCACAGGTACATCTACTGGAGCAGTAGAGGTAAGAACTCCGGCATTACAAGCAGTAATTTCTTCAATCGGATCAAAAAGGACCGTTAAAACTGCCGCACTTGTATCACATGGTTCCGAGGTTTGTGTAGCACTTTCATCGCTCCAAACTCTTGACGAAACTTCCCACGTTCCAGCTAGGACAGGAAAACCATTGTTAGAGAGCGTACCATTTAAGTCTCTGTTCCACGTAACTGGAGCAGTGGTTGCGGTATTTATCCAGAATGGACCACCCAAAGCACCTGATCCGTCTGTATTTGAGTTGTCAAAATACCAGGCAAATTGACCTTGAGTTGGCGAATTTGGAACAATGGCGGTATCGACTGCTACGGTAAAAGTTTCTATATCTCCTATTACCTGAACTGCACCCGTAGTGGTTAATTCTCCCGCTTCACATTCAGTAACAATTGGTGCTGCATCAAAAAGTACCGTAAGCATACCGTCTCCTGTATCACAAGGCTGGGTGGTGGTGGTCGTAGTTGCATCACTCCACACACGGGTGGTTACCTCCCAAGTTCCGGCAAACGGAGGGAAACCTCCATTGGTAAGCGCACCATTTAGATCTCTGTTGTACATAACTTCATCAGCAGTACCAACTGGAAGCCAGAATGGACCACCTAATGCACCTGATCCATCGGTATTTGTGTTATCAAAATACCAGGCAAGTTGACCTTGCGTAGGAGAATTTGGTATGACAATTCCTTCTGCTTCTAAGGTAAATGTTTCGGTTGGTCCCATTACCTGAACAACTCCAGTAGTCAGCATGGTACCCGCTTCACATTCAGTGATTAAGTTTCCAGGAGCTACTACTAAACAAAATTCACCACTTGCAGCCTGAAATCCATCAACAAGCATGTAGTAGGTTGTGCCAGATACAGTTTCGAAAGTTACTTCAGAAAACCAGTTTCCAGGACTGGCACCAGGTCCATCTTCATTGCAACCATTGGCAACCGGTGAAAGACCGCCACAAGTTCCAGAATAAGTAGCAATTTGAGCATCTGCTCCTGCAATATAGTTTGAAGAGCCACAATCATTAGTTGTAATAGTATAAGGATTACCATCACCAACGAAAGTAAACCAGATAGAATTCTCTACGGAAGGAGTAGCTTCTCCAAAACATTCAAATCCAAAGATTGGATCACTGGCTTCGTTAGTTGCCCCGGTATTATCAAAAATGGCAGAGGAATTGGTATTTCCGTCAAATAAGGCAGAAATATCGATGGCTCCGCTACATTCATTGTTGGCGGGTTGTGCATATAGTGCCGAAGTACTCAATACCAATAAACCGACCAATAAGGAAAGGATTTGGGTAAATTTTGTGTTCATAAAAAGAATTTTTTAATTTATTAAAAAAGGAAATTTTTACCTATTTAAAAATAGTAATGTATAAAAATGCTAATATAGCAGAATTAGGGGAGAATGGACTGAGATCAAGGTCTTTTTAACCCAAAAAACCAGTCCTTTGTCAGTTGTATGGCTAAGTTGGACAGTTTGACTAAGATAATTTGACTAAGGATACCAGACAATTATAATTCCTCTGCTGCTTTTTATTATCAAGGATTAGTAATGTACTTTACATGAAGGGTCTTAAGTAAATGAAAATAAGAGCTGTGCAGGGCACAACTCTTATTTTGCGGAAGAGGAGGGATTCGAACCCCCGGTACCGATTAAAGTACGTCTGTTTTCAAGACAGGTGCATTAAACCAGCTCTGCCACTCTTCCTGCTTTTTCTAAAGCGACGCAAATATAGAATACTTTTTGTAAAAATA
>CALLLR010000166.1 GCA_938008185.1 uncultured Saprospiraceae bacterium | reverse complement strand
ACTCAAACTAAGTGGAGAGTCTCTAATGGGTGATCAGCAATTTGGAATAGACTTTAAAATGTTGAAACATTACGCCTTGCAAGTTCAGCAGCTGGTAGAACAGAAAATTGAAGTAGCAATTGTGATTGGCGGTGGAAATATTTTTAGAGGTATGCAAGCGGAAAAATCCGGTATGGACCGTGTTCAGGGAGATTATATGGGGATGCTGGCGACCGTGATGAACGGAATGGCACTGCAAAGCGCGCTCGAAGGAATCGGTGTTTTTACTCGACTAGTGACTGCCATAGAGATGCAGGCGATTGCGGAGCCTTATATTCGTCGTAAAGCAGTCAGACACCTTGAAAAGGGTCGGGTGGTTATTTTTTCTGGCGGAACCGGAAGTCCGTATTTTACTACCGATTCGACCGCCGCGTTACGCGCCAATGAAATTGATGCGGATGTTATTCTAAAAGGTACCAGAGTAGATGGTATTTATACGGCTGATCCGGAAAAAGATAATACCGCTACTAAATTTGACAAATTATCCTTTGCAAAGGTGATTAGCCTAGGTCTGAGTGTTATGGATATGACTGCCTTTACACTTTGTCAGGAGAATAATTTACCGATTATTGTTTTTGACATTAACGATCCAAATAATTTAATGAAAATTATCCACGGCGAGCAGGTAGGAACTCTAGTTGAAGGATAACTCTTCTATATATAGAAAATATTTATTTGCCCTTCTCTGATTTGTTCTAGGGAGGGGCATTTTATCAATATTCTGTAAAAGCAATTGTTGCCATACTTACTCTGGCTCCTTCGCACGAGAGAATTTGATTTGCGCAAGCTTCCATTGTCGCTCCGGTCGTCATAACATCATCCACCAGCAATACATGTTTTCCTTTTAAAACGTTAGGTTTATTCACAGCAAAAGCTGCCGCTACATTAGCAAACCTTTCCGCTTGTGATTTACGGGTTTGCGTCTCTGTCATTTCCAGTCGCTTCAGCGCGTAGGGTGCCCGGGGAATTTCCATCTCATCAGCCAGTCCCTGAGCGAAAAGATCACTTTGATTATATCCTCTTTTTTGCTTTTTACGCGGATGTAAAGGTACGGGGACAATCAAATTTACCTGAGAAAAATATGGGGATTGTTTGAGCATTTGTCCGTACATATTTCCCAACTTAATTCCTACTTTTCTCTTTCCATCATATTTAAGCTTGTGAATTAACTTTTGGGTTCTGCCTCCTTTTGTAAAATAGTATAAAGCAGCCCCCGCATCTATGGGTATTCGTCCCCAGAATCTATCCGTGAAGGGATTCTCACGGTCCAAATGAAATTTTGTCTTTGGTAAATGATACTGACAGGGTAAGCAAATAACGCCTCCGTGTACCGGTGTATTGCGATCACAAGCAACACAGAGATTAGGGTAGAATAATCCAATAAATTCTTTAATAAGTGGAAGGGTGGTAATCATAGTAGATCAATTTTGTAAAGCAAAAAAGATAATTGATACTAAAGATAGAAAAAGGTAGGAAATAAAAAAACGTCTGTTCGAGCTTTCGCCGAACAGACGCATCAAAACAAAACGAAAAACCAACTTTAAACAAGTTTTTTATTACTGTTATACTAACTATGCTGTGTGATATTTTGTTGTGATTCAATTGTTAATAAAATCCTAACAAAGTCATAATGTATATTTATAGCAATAGTATTTTATCCTTTAAAAAACTGAAAATCAGTAAGTTAAATAGATATCCATATTATTGTCATCTTTGCTGTGCCTTCAATTTTACCGGAATTTCTTTGACTGCCCCTTTCCGGTTAACGGTAATATTCAAGACGTCTCCAACCTGTGCAGAACCGACAATTTCTTGTAATTCTGGAACCGTTTTAATTGGACGATTATTTACTGCCGTAATAATATCCCGTGGTAAAATACCAGCGTAGGAGGCTGCACCACCATCCACCAATTGATCTACAAATACTCCTTGAGAAATATCAACTCCTAACTCGGTAGAAAGCTCCGCATCCATTTCGTTAATACTGATACCAAGATAAGCTCGCTGGAAACTACCGAACTCAATAATATCATCTACAATTTTTTTCATTAAGTTTGCCGGTATCGCGAAGGAGTAACCGGCGTAAGAACCCGTCTGGGTTGCGATCGCCGTATTAATTCCTAATAATTTCCCAGAATCATCTACCAGTGCACCACCACTATTACCCGGGTTAACTGCCGCATCCGTTTGGATGAAGGACTCGATTCCACCTTTCCCTCTCAGAATATCAATACTTCTTCCTTTCGCCGAAATAATTCCCGCCGTTACGGTAGACGTTAAATCAAAAGGATTTCCTACGGCCAGTACCCATTCTCCCACCTGCGCTTCGTCCGAGTTGGCGTAATTCAACGTTGGCATATTGGTCGCATCTATTTTGATTACCGCCAGATCAGTTCCTGGATCCGTACCGATTAATTTAGCCTTATAAGTGCGATTATCGTAGGTAGTTACCTCCAATTCGTCCGCAAAGCTAACCACGTGGTTATTCGTTACAATATATCCGTCGGGAGCAATAAATACCCCAGATCCTGCGCCCGACTGTGGACGGGGTGCTCCACCAAAGAAATCTTCTCCAAAAAATCCGCCAAATGGATTCCTCTGCTCATTGCCTTGAATTGATTTTGTACCCGCTGTAGCTTTAATATGAACGACCACAGGCATCGCCTTTTTTGCCGCCTCCGTAAAATTACCGGGAAAACTTACGGCTGATGGTTTTTGATTGATCAGGTTAACCTTTTGGGACAGATTTTCTGATGTTATGTCGCTGGTTGACTGGCTGGTGTATTTGATTCCACCAAATGCAATCAATCCTCCAATAATTCCAGCAAAAATAAATGAAAGAAAATTTTTCATGCTTGTAGTGATTTATGATTAGAATAAAATTTCGAAGAGTTGAGAGAACATTGGGGCCTTCGTTTCGTACAACAGGATAACTTTCGGTTATTTATAATTGTTATGATAAACATAATTTTTAACAGGATATTAACAGCCTTGAACTAAAAGAAATGGTTGAGCGGCAATATCCGGCTAATTCCTGTATCTTTGTCATAGAACAATATTTTTTAGCACTTTGGTGAAATGGATAAAGTAATTCATGGAGCAAGCGCATTGAGGCAGTACTTACAGCCTGAAACGCCTCTCGAAAATTTTTTCTTGGAAGACCCTCCTTTTCTTAAAGGTCTGATGTGGGGTACCCCTCGCTTTGGTCATCCCGAAGGCAAAATTGTTTACCACATTCGCGAAGTTCTGGACAATGTAGAAAAGCTTACCCTCAGCGCCGAAGATCGAAATCGCCTCCGCATCATCACCTTTGTTCACGACACCTTTAAGTATGAAGAACATAAGGGCAGTCCACGGGACTGGAGCCGACATCATTCTATTTTAGCCAAAGAATATCTCGCACTGCATTGTGAAGACCCTATCATTCTGGATATTGTAGAGTTGCACGATGAGGCTTATTACTGTTGGAGATTGTCCCAAATTTACAGTCAACCCACCCAAAGCAGCCTGCGGTTAAAAAAATTAGTTGACCGAATGGGTGAAAATATTCAACTTTATTATTTGTTTTTCAAATGTGATACTTGTACGGGGGATAAAAACCTCGCTTCCCTTTATTGGGCAGAGAAACATCTACCTGGAATTACCATTACTCCTCTTTAAAAAGTCTTTTTTTATTTTTTCACTTTTTTTTTTAAGAACGGGAACTAAATTTTTTCTTCCTGGGTTATTAGTTCGGACAGAAATGTCTAAAAGGCCAAAATCTTTATATTTTGGTATTTAATAACCTTATACTATCTTTATCATGTTAACCACAACCAACATCAATTTGGAGAAGGAAAAGCAAGCAAGGATTTTTGATCAGGAATTTTATCCTCAGGCGGATGCATTACTCAGTTTTGCGTACGGTTTAACCCGTAACGAAGCAGATGCTAATGACCTGGTTCAAGAAACCTACCTAAAAGCTTTTCGCTTCATTGACAGCTACTTGGAAGGTACAAATGCCAAGGCGTGGTTATTCAGGATATTGAAAAATGCCTTTATTAATAACTATCGTAAAAAAAGCAAGCGACCGACTCAGGTGGATTTTGAAAACTTGGTGAATATTCACCAGGAAGAAGATACCGCTTTAAACAGCTACGTCGATCTGCGAGAAGATATTTACGAAAGAATTATCGGCGACGAAGTAACCATCGCCATCAGTAACCTTTCCGTAGATTATCGAACTGTTCTATTGCTTTGCGATATAGAAGGTTTCACTTACGAAGAAATCTCTAAGATCATTGATATTCCAATTGGTACGGTTCGATCTAGATTGTTCCGTGCCCGAAATTTGCTCAAAAAAGAATTAAGTGCTTACGCACAATCGCTCGGTTTCGAGGATAAACGTAAGTAATCAGATTCATTTATTGTTAATAATTTTCAGAATGACAAGCAAGAGCATGATCGGTTCAACAAAAATTTCACAGACTTATTGCCGGACCAGTACCCACTGGCCTGGCTCTGTGCGTTGGACAGATTGCTGTTCGGTGGTTAGGGGGACCGATTGTCTCCCCGAAGATCCCTGGTTATCTCTGAGTAATTTAAAAACGCTTTAATTATGATATCTCAAAAGAATCACCAGGAACTGGTCCGAAAAGTAAACATGTATCTCGACAACGAGCTAACGCCAGAAGCCGAAAGAGCCTTATTAAGAGAAATTCAGGGTAATCCCGCTTATATGCAAATCCTGAGTAAAGAAAAATCATTTAGAGAGTTTATCAAAAGTCGTGTTCAACGCAAAAAAGTTTCTCCTGCCCTGATCCAATCGATCAAAGACAAAATTAACATTTAGCAAATATTTTTTTCGAAAATTATTCTTCAACTCCGCGGTGTTATTCGGATTTGCAGATTCTTCTGCGAAACAGTGGCTTATTTTTGGTATTTTTACCAACTGTATGAGCAAACGTAATTTATATCTTCATCGTATTTATCCTTTCTTGTTTTGGTAGCTTCTTCTCCAAAACAAACACATCGTTATTTTTAATTTTCAGCTATACATCTTATGGATTATTTAAATAAACTGGAGGCGATCAGAGATCGCTACTATTACTTAGAGGAACAACTTTCTGATCCCGCTACCATGCAGGATATGAATAAATTTAAAAAAATAAGTAAGGAATATAAAGACCTGGAAGTACTCATGGAGGTTCATGCAGAATATAAAGACCTGATGGGAAACGTGAATACTGCAAAGGAAATACTAGAAGTCAGCCAGGACGAGGAAATGAAAGAAATGGCCAAAATGGAACTGGACGAACTCTTACCATTGGTAGAGCCTTTAGAGGAAAAAATAAAATTTCTACTTATCCCCAAAGATCCGGAAGACGAAAAGGATGTAATATTTGAAATTCGTTCCGGAGCGGGCGGTGACGAAGCCAGTATTTTTGCGGGTGATTTATATAAAATGTACTCCAAATATTTTGACAGTCAAAAATGGAAAACGGAAATTGTCACGGTCAATGAAGGCACCGTAGGTGGCTATAATAAAATCGTTTTGGAGATCAGTGGTGAAGATGTTTTTGGTCGCCTGAAATTCGAATCTGGTGCCCACCGGGTACAACGAATTCCCCAAACGGAATCACAGGGCCGGGTTCATACTTCTGCCGCCACGGTGGTGGTCATGCCTAAATTTGAGATGGAAGAAATTAACATTAACAAAGCGGATCTGAAAGTCGACACATTCCGTGCGAGTGGTGCGGGTGGACAACACGTCAACAAAACGGAATCCGGCGTTCGATTTACCCACTTACCAACGGGTCTCGTAGCGGAAAGTACCGATAGTCGTTCGCAAAATAAAAACAGAGATATCGCCATCCAGCGACTTTACCAAAAGATTCACGATTCGAAAAAACAAGCGCACGATGATGTAGTTGCCAAAGAAAGAAAATCACTGGTAGGCTCCGGAGATCGCGCCGACAAAATCAGAACCTATAATTATCCACAAAACCGGGTGACCGATCACCGGATTGGCCTTTCTCTCAATAAACTGGACCGAGTAATTGCGGGAGATATTGAAGAGATCATTCAGGCACTACAAATGGCGGAAAATGCGCGGAAATTACAAGGAGAGGAGTAAGATTGAATGGTAGCTTTTGTTGACATTCATTCTGTGTATCTTTTTTCAGTCACCAATGCTTTATAATATGTTTCTTTCTCTTTTCGATTTCATATTCGATAGAAGTAAACTGGACAAAATCATATTACGGTTTTAGTAACGGAAGAGTTGTCAATAAACGAGACAGTCTGCCATTTCCATCCTGATATGGATGTATTGATAGAATATTTATATTAAAACCCAAATATTATTACTTACTTTTATCCTGATAAATCAGGTATTATTTCTTTCAATAAAATTAATATGGCAACATTCAAATTGAATATTAATGGTAAAAAGCATCAGGTAGATGTTGACCCTTCTACCCCTATTCTTTGGGTTTTAAGAGACCACCTGAATCTGGTTGGAACAAAATATGGCTGCGGTATTGCCCAATGTGGGGCTTGCACTATTCACCTTGACGGAGCGGCCATGCGCTCTTGTATACTGCCCGTTCAGGCAGTTGTTGATAAAAATATTACAACTATCGAAGGCTTATCTGAAAAAGGTGAGCATCCTGTTCAGCAGGCTTGGTTGGAACACGATGTTCCGCAATGTGGCTATTGTCAGGCAGGGCAGATCATGAGCGCAGCAGCGCTCTTGAAAGATAATCCTGATCCAACTGATGAAGATATTGACAGTGCTATGCACGGAAATATTTGCCGTTGTGGTACTTACACTCGCATTAAAACAGCCATTAAAACAGCCATTAAAACGGCTGCTAAAATGGGATAATTTTATCGATTATAATTATTGGTGGTTTCTACTCGTCTGCGGACAAATTTTCTAAATAAAAATATCATGGCTCTAATTAAAACATCACACAACAGGCGTTCTTTTTTAAAATCATCGGCGCTTACAGGTGGCGGAATGATGCTGGGTTTTAGCTGGTTCGCTTCCTGCCAGTCACCTGCGGAAGAAGCCGTAGGATTAGTCATGCCTGACGAATGGTTTGATATTA